>JAPFCT010000127.1 GCA_026169575.1 Faecalimonas sp. | reverse complement strand
TGAAGAAAGCTCCGGACGCTATTTTCGTAGTAGACCCTAAGAAAGAAAGAATCTGTGTTCAGGAAGCACACACACTTGGAATTCCGTTGATCGGTATCGCAGATACAAACTGTGATCCAGAAGAATTAGACTATGTAATTCCAGGAAACGATGATGCAATCAGAGCAGTTAAGTTAATCGTTGCTAAAATGGCAGACGCTGTAATCGAAGCAAACCAGGGTGTTACAGGAGAAGAAGAAATTTTTGAAGAAGTAACAGAAGAAGCAGCTGAAGAAGTAACAGAAGAAGCTTAAGATTGGAACTAAATGCTTCAGCCTGAATACAGGTTGAAGCATTTTTTTAAAGAAACTATTATCAATGGAGGAAATGATCATGGCAATCACAGCTAGTATGGTAAAAGAATTAAGAGAGATGACAGGTGCAGGAATGATGGACTGCAAAAAAGCTCTTAATGAAACAAACGGAAACATGGACGAAGCAGTAGAATACTTAAGAAAGAACGGACAGGCAAAAGCTGACAAGAAAGCAGGAAGAATTGCAGCAGAAGGTCTTGTAAAGGCTGTTGTAAAAGATGACAAAGTGGCAGCAATCGTAGAAGTAAACTCTGAGACAGACTTCGTTGCTAAGAACGCTGACTTCCAGGCATATGTACAAGAAGTTGCAAATCAGGCAGTAGCAACAGAAGCAGCTGATATGGATGCTTTCTTAAGCGAAGCATGGTTAGCAGACAACACAAAGACTGTAAAAGACGCTTTAACAGAGAAAATCGCTGTTATCGGAGAAAACTTAAGCATCAGAAGATTTGAAAAAGTAGTTACAGACGGATGTGTAGTACCTTACATCCACGGTGGCGGAAGAATCGGTGTTTTAGTAGAAGCTGAGACAGACGTAATCAACGACGAGATCAAAGCTTGCTTAAAGAACGTAGCAATGCAGGTAGCAGCTATGTCTCCAAAATATGTTTCTCGTGATGAAGTATCTGCAGAATACTTAGAGCACGAAAAAGAAATCTTATTAGCTCAGGCTAAGACAGAAAACCCGGAGAAGCCAGATAACATCATCGAAAAGATGATCATCGGACGTCTCAACAAAGAATTAAAAGAGATCTGCTTATTAGATCAGGCATACGTGCAGGACAGCGACTTATCTGTTGCTAAATATGTAGAAAAAGTAGCAAAAGAAAACGGTGCTAACGTAAC
>JAPFCT010000272.1 GCA_026169575.1 Faecalimonas sp. | reverse complement strand
GTTTTAGCATGCCATAATCTAAAAAAAGCTTTTTTAGAACAAGTCATTGTCAAAAATGGCTCTTTTCATATAGAGGAACATGAAAAAGCGGCTCTCGTCGGTTTAAACGGTGCCGGGAAATCAACGATCTTAAAGATGATCATGCGGGAAATCCCGGTGGACAGCGGAGAGATCATCCTTGCCAAAGGGAAAACGATCGGCTATCTGGCACAGCATCAGGCGCTTCTGTCAGGTAATACGATCTATCAGGAAGTAGAAAGTGCCAAAGCAGACCTGATCCAGATGGAAACACAGCTCAGACAGCTCGAAGAACAGATGCAGAGTAAGAGCGGGGAAGCGCTGGAACAGCTTTTACATACCTACCATAAATTAAGCGCTGCCTTTGAGCGCGCAGACGGATATGCCTACAAGAGCGAGATCGTCGGTGTCTTAAAAGGACTCGGGTTTAGCGAATCGGAATTTGACAAATGTGTGGATAATCTATCCGGCGGGCAAAAGACCCGCGTGGCACTTGGAAAATTACTTTTAACAAAACCGGACATCCTGCTTCTTGACGAGCCGACAAACCACCTCGACTTGAATTCGATCGCCTGGCTTGAAACCTATCTGTCTAATTATCCGGGAGCTGTCCTTCTCGTCTCCCATGACAGATACTTCATCAACCGGATCGTCACAAAAGTGATCGAAATTGAATTTGGCGAGATCATGATGTTCCAGGGAAACTATTCTGAATTTGCCCAGAAGAAACAGCAGATCCGCGAGGCAAAGATGAAAGAATATTTCAATCAGCAGCAGGAGATCCGTCATCAGGAAGAAGTAATCCGAAAGCTGCGCTCTTTCAACCGTGAAAAATCAATCCGACGTGCAGAAAGCCGCGAAAAGATGCTGGAAAAAATGGATCGGATCGAAAAGCCGCTGGAACATCATTCCGAACTGAAGCTTCATCTCGAACCGACTGTTGTCAGTGGAAATGACGTCCTCCGCGTAGAAGGGCTTGAGAAGTCTTTCGGCACTCACACACTGTTTAAAAATATCGACTTTGAGATCCGGCGTGGGGAACATGTCGCTGTCATCGGTGACAACGGAACCGGAAAGACAACACTGTTAAAGATCTTAAATGAAGTGATCCCGGCAGACCGCGGAACTTTCACCCTCGGTTCCAATGTCCATATCGGCTACTATGATCAGGAACACCATGTTCTTCATATGGAAAAAACTATCTTTGAAGAAATCTCTGACGATTATCCATCGCTCACAAACACAGAGATCCGCAATACCCTTGCAGCATTTCTGTTTACCGGAGAAGATGTCTTCAAGCGTATCGGAGACTTAAGCGGTGGTGAACGAGGTCGCGTTTCCCTTGCCAAGCTGATGTTATCAGAAGCAAATTTTCTGATCCTCGATGAGCCGACAAACCATCTGGATATCGCCTCAAAGGAGATACTGGAGCAGGCGCTTAACAATTATACGGGAACCGTGCTTTATGTCTCCCATGACCGGTATTTTATCAATCAGACAGCAACAAGGATCCTCGATCTTGTGAATCAAAGTTTCGTCAATTATATTGGAAACTATGATTACTATCTGGAGAAAAAAGAAGAACTGACCGCCGCCTATACGGATACTTCCATGCAGGCAGGCACCGTTGCTGAAGAGAATACTTCTGAGGCCAAATTAGACTGGCAGGCACAGAAGGAACTCCAGGCAAAAGAACGGAAACGCCAGAATGATCTGAAGAAACTGGAAGATAAGATCCAGAAACTGGAGGAGGCATCTGCAAAGCTGGAGGAAGAACTTGGAAGACCGGAATATGCCATGAATTCCAAGAAACTGATGGATCTCACAAATGAAAAAGCTGAGATTGATACCGAGCTTCTGGAACTTTACGAACAGTGGGAAACGATTGCAGAATAAAAGAAGCGGGGTTGTCAGAAAATAAATAGTTTCAGATTGAGTGGGAAATGGAACTCATATCCGTTTCATCCCCACTAAAACCTTTTATAAAATTTTATAAAAAGAGAAGCAGCTTATTTAACGACACCCCGCCTCGTTTACATCCTGCTCTGTTTCATTTTAGCAGAAAGTTTCTCCGCGATCTCCTGGATAAATGCTTCACTGTCTAACACAACTGGATTGGAAAAAGATGTGATTATCGCAAGATCTTTTGTCATTTTTCCTGACTCGATCGTATCGATCGTTGCCTGTTCCAGACTTTCTGCAAATTGCTGCAGGGCGCTGTTTCCATCCAGTTCTCCTCTTTTCCTCAGCGCTCCGGTCCACGCAAAAATAGTGGCAACCGAGTTTGTTGAAGTCTTTTCTCCTTTCAGGTATCGGTAGTAATGGCGCTGTACGGTTC
>JAPFCT010000137.1 GCA_026169575.1 Faecalimonas sp. | reverse complement strand
TCTGACACAATATGCGTAGAAAGCAGCACAATCCGGTCTTTTGAAAGCTCACTGATCAAATTTCGAAACCGAATCCGTTCATTTGGATCAAGCCCGGCAGTCGGTTCATCTAAAATCAAAATTTCCGGATCATTTAGCATTGCCTGCGCAATACCGACGCGTCGTTTCATTCCGCCGGAAAGTTTTTTCATCTTCTTATTTTTCTGACTCTTCATTCCTACCTGACTTAACAAAAATTCAATGCTCCTCTTTGCAGCAGCCGGACGCAATCCCTTTAGTGACGCAATATACCTCAGATAATCATACACAGAAAATTCCGGATAAAATCCAAACTCCTGCGGAAGATATCCCAGATGCTGCCGATACTTTTCATCCATCTGAAAAATATCTTCTCCATTGCATGTGATCTCTCCTTTCGATGGATGCAGCAATCCGCACATCATACGCATCAAAGTGGTCTTCCCTGCCCCATTTACTCCTAATAATCCATATACTCCTTCTGAAAACGTGTAGGAAATGGAAGATACTGCCTCCGTCCCTGAAAATGTTTTCGTTAATTTATACAATTTTAATTCCATACCATCTTTCCTCCGATCTTTCCTTCCACTCTCTCTGCCCTTTTCTGATCCAGTAACACAGATATATTCCTGCCAAAAGAAACATGCATGCCCAAAGTGGCGGAAGAATTGCCCTATAAACTTTCTCATTTAAGACAATCTGTGTCCAAAAAATACACCACAGCATACAGAGAAACACAACAAAAACTTCCGGTACATTTCTTTTGCTATATAATGTCCGGAAACAAATACAGCATGTGACAAGGTAGGGTAAAAAAAACTGAATGAGCATCTCCTCCGGCGCTGCCTTTCCACAGAAGACCATCGCTGCAAAAAAAGAACAGAGCAAGGAAAAATCAACAACTGCCGACAGACAGATCCTTGCGGCATACACCTGCCTGAGCGAATAATAGGAAACCTGCTCCACCTCCGGCACAAACTCATGACAATTTCTCCATAATTCCGGTACAAGCAATATTGCAAAAAATGATGCAGCCACTCCCATACACCGTTCCATCATCATCGGACTTTCCAGCCCTTCTAAAAGAAACCACAATCCAAGCAGCAATCCTCCCTGCAAAAGCCACCAGCGCTTTCTGATAAACCTCCCCTGCTCATATAGAAATTCTGTACTTGTCAGTAACGACGCTGCCTCTTTCTGGGAAAAAATATCTTTTGCATTTTGTACTGTTCTCTCAATGTCCTCTGTCTTTTTTGCATTCAATCCCCTTTCTTCCTTTTGAATCGTTACAGACCCTTTTCCATTGTCCTGCCATAATCTTTGAAGTTGTTTTCTATTGTGCTGTCTCCATCGTCTGTCTGTCTCTTTCACGCTTCATCGTCCTCCTTTCCGGCTGCTCTTTTCCTGCAGATCCGAGATTCCTGACTCTTTGTCTTCACTAAAATATTCCTCTAGCAACTCTCTCGCCCGATGGATTCTATATTTCACAAGCGGAAGACTGATTCCCAATATTTTCGCAATGTCTTTCTGTTTCTTTTCTTCAAAGAAAAATAAAACGGTAACTTCCTTAATCTCTTCAGACATCCTTTCTAACGCCCGACAGACATCCATTTTCAGTTCAACCTCACCATTTCGGTCTATACTTTTCACCTTTTCCAATTCCGGCAATTCTTCTACCGGAATTTCTCTGTTTTTTCGATAGAAATCTTTACAAAGATTTGTTGCAATCGCATATAAATAATTTGCTGCCTTCCCATAATGCTGATATCGGTCTAATGCACAAAAAAAATGAAGGAACGTCTCCTGCACAAGATCTTCTGCATCCGAGCTGCACGATAAATGCACCTGGCAATATTTCAGGATTTTTTCATAATATTTTTTTACAAATATCTCTATCGCTTTCTCATCGCCCATACGCATTCGCTGTATCAGCAAAAAATCCAGATCCATTGCTTTCTTCCTCCGCTCTTTTTTATCTGTACAATCTGTAAATGTCTTCTATAATACTATAACGATACTTGATCAAAAAAAGATAGGATATCGTTTTATTTTTTTCTGCAAACAAAAACCCCTTCCCGCCAGAACAATTTTATTCTAACGAAAAGGGGCTTATTCTTTCAGATTCCACAGCTGACGAAAACAGCTCGAAATCCTTTTTCCCTTGAACTCTTCTAATATCCTATGCTTCCCACGGCAGATCCGAATGTTCTGTCTTTCCGTCCCGGAGCATCAGTTCTTTTACCGCCTCTGCCGCGCTCTTTCCTTCAAAGAGAACTGCATTGACCTGCTCAATGATCGGCATCTGCACTTCATATTTCTGCGCAAGCTTTACTGCCGCCTTTGTGGAATAGACACCTTCCACAACCATCTGTACTTCATCCATCGCCTGCTGCATCGTCCTTCCCTGGCCGATCAGATAACCTGCTCTCCGGTTCCGGCTGTGCACGCTTGCACATGTGACAATCAGATCTCCGATTCCGGTCAGCCCGGTGAAACTTTCGATCTTTCCGCCCATCTTTACCCCGAGGCGCGCGATCTCTGCAATTCCTCTTGTGATCAGGGCTGCCTTTGTGTTATCTCCATAGCCAAGTCCGTCGGCAATTCCGGCAGCAAGTGCAATGACATTTTTCAGAGAGCCGCCAAGCTCGATTCCTAAAATATCCGGGCTTGTGTAGACACGAAAGACTTCATTCATAAACATCTTCTGAAGATATTCGGCAGTCTCTTTTGTGTGCGCTCCTACGACACAGGTTGTCGGGAGACATCTTCCGACTTCCTCCGCATGGCTCGGACCGGATAATACCGCCACATCCGCCTGCGGGATCTCCTGCTCAATCTGTTCAGAGAGTGTCATCAGAGTGCTTTCCTCGATTCCCTTTGCCACATTGACGATTTTCTGTCCTTCTTTCACAAACGGAGCCATCTTCTTTGCAGTTGCCCTTGTGAACGGAGAAGGTACCGCAAGCACCATGAAATCCCGGTCTGTAATTGCTTCCCGGATCTCATTGGTAAATTTCATCGTCTGCGGAAGTTTGACTCCCGGCAGCTTGCTTTTGTGCTCCCGCTCACGGTCAAGCATCTCCACTTCTGCCTGATCGATCGACCATACCGTCACATCATGCCCGTTTTTATCCAACAGTAATGCAAGTGCTGTCCCCCAGCTTCCTGCGCCCAATACTCCAGCTTTTGCCATAATCAGTCCTCCTGTTTTTTCTTTGCACCAAACTTATTTTCCGTTCCATTTAACAGTCTTTTGATATTTGCCCTGTGCTTATAAAATGCAGACAGCATTAAAAAGACTGCGATCGCATACATCTCGTACAGATGTGCCTGGGAAAGTCCGAATCCTCCGCGCTGTCCATATACGACAACCTCCACGACAAACAGCACAACGATCGTAAGCGATCCCAGAGAAACATATCTTGTGATCCCGACGATCACCCAGAAGACGATCGCTGCGATCAGCATCATCATCGGGTTTGTCGCAAAGATCAGTCCTGCAGTCGCCGCGATCCCTTTGCCGCCTTTAAACTTTAAGTAGAACGGATAGTTGTGCCCGAGCACAGCGCCCATTCCGGCGTACATCGACAGAAGCGCAAGTTCCTCCGGATATGCCTGCCCATAGAGCAGGCGGACGATCCACACCGCCAGCACACATTTTAAGAAATCGCCGAGGAACGTGATCATTCCCGCCTTCCAGCCCAATGTCCGGAGTGTATTTGTCGTTCCGGCGTTGCCGCTTCCATGC
>JAPFCT010000026.1 GCA_026169575.1 Faecalimonas sp. | reverse complement strand
TCTGGATTGTGCCATCCGTTCCGGTGTATGCTTTTTTTAACGCAGTCATGTGTATGATAACGATTTTACTGATAACTGGTTTTGTGGGAAATCATCCGCTCAAAGGCTGGAAAATTGCAGGTACAATCTTGAAAGGAGAGTAGGAGAATGCCATATTTGATTCCAATTTTATATGTGATCGTATCTTATACATTTTTTCTTTTGCCCGGCTTATTTGACCAGGTAGTGGAATTACAGATTATTTCAGCACTTCTGCCTTTTCTCATGGGAGTTATCAATTTGATTACTGTATTGACGGTAGGAAGAAAATGGTCAAGAAAAACGCTGTTAAACTGTACATTGATCATCAAATATGGATTGATCCCATTTTATCTGATTGGAGGATGTATTACCGTCGGTGTAACACTTGCCGCACTGTTTCCGCTGCCGTTGATGGTATTGTTTGGACTGGTCACAGTTGTTTTCCTGATTTTTGGGTATGGGATTTTGTTGGGAGCGGCGCCATATGCAATCGCTTACCTTATCAAATCGTGTAAAGAAGGAAAGCATTCAAAGGCGGTGGCAATTCTGTCCGGCATCTGCCAGTTTCTCTTTTCTTTTGATGTATTTTCCATGATGATCCTGACAATCAAAGAAAAGCATCTAGTCAAAACGACAATAGCTGTGTTTGCGGGGCTGTGTCTCGCAATACTTTTCATCCTGCTGTATGTGCTCAGTATTTTTGTATAAAGAACTTGAAGAGCAGAGTTGATAGAAAGAGGAAACGATAGAAAAGCAATCAGTTTCAGGTGATGCCGGAAGATGAAAGAGTGGGGAAGAGGATGATCAAATTATGTTATAAAACGCATGCGAAGAAGACGGATGAATATTATTTTGACTTACAATCTCAAAAAGTATATCAGATTTGTCTGTCTGCATACTATGCGAAGCAAAATACGAGAGGAATCCCGTTCCTTTTGATTTTGGGAGGAGCAGCGGCAACATTTTTAGAGGGGATATCAAAACAAGTAATCTTATCTGAGAATGTCCGAATGCTATTGATGCTTTTGGTAATTGGAATTCTGGTTTTGATTGATCAAAAGGTAAAAAAATCATTTGTGGAAAAGTATCGATATATCGAGGAACACGCGATGGGGATCGAAATGGAAAAATTGGATCTGTTAAATCTATATCTTCGGGGGAGATGGAACAGAAGAGTATTGGGAATCATTGTTTTTGCAGGTGTGGTCATTTTTCTGACCGGTATGATTCTTACGATACGAGCCTCTCATTTTACGGGAATCGTTCTGCTCTTACTGGGCGGGATAATCGGGGTGATCTTTTTTCATTACGGAGAATTTTCGGAAGCTGCGAAAGTAAAAAAATATTTCCGGGAGCGGAAAGAGTGAAATTGATTTCGTCGGGAGGGAGAGAATCAGAAATGGGATTCAGGGATCGAAACAGATATATTCAGCTTTGTAGAGAAAATGAACATGCAGCTTTCTATTATGACACAGCAGAAGAAAAAGTATTGCGATATAAAAAAGAAAGTAAATTTTCATTTTCTTTAAAATACCAATTGTGTATGTTAGCGGCGCTGTATTTGGGATACATATTAAATGACAAGGCTTATACACTGCTGGCTCAAAACAGTTCTTTGAAATATTTTTTTATCTTTTTCAGCATTGGTGTTGGCGGCATTTGCTTGTTGTTTTTTGAAAATACTATTACGAAAATTTTGAAAAAAGACGGGGAAGAAGTGCCATATCCACTATCTGATGAATTGCTGCAGAAAGGGCAAAAGGATTTTAAGACACAAAAAACGATCATGTATATATGGAGTTTCATCTCTGCGATCCTCTGTTTCACTTTTTACATAACGAACCTCATTCTTTTGTTAGTGCTGTTTTTAGCCAGTATGATTGCATTATCCAGTATGGTTGCTATAGCAAGACCTGTTTTGCGGGAAAACTTATATCAATATTTGGAAAAGAGGATGGAGTAAAAATGTATGATTATGGGGAGAGGGGATTGTTATGAGGAAAAATATCATCCGGACGACAGAATGGAAAAAGTTATATCCGATTAAAAAGGGAATCATAGTATCGGTATGGTTATTTGCAGTTCTCATATTATATGCAGCTTTCCGGGGGCTGATAGAAGATCATGATCTGAAAACGATAGTTGTGATCGTTTTAGACGGTGTGGTACTTATCAAATCTTTTCTGCCGGTTAAGAACTACGTTTTTACAAGATATCATTGCGTACCGGTTTTTAATCAAATTTTTACAAAAAAAGAATTGGAAGAACTGTTTGCGGGAGAAGTGTTTCAGAAAATGACAGGCAGTATGGAACATTCTTTAAATAGTCCGGATTTATTAGAAAGTGAAAATTGGTTTTGCATCCACGGAAAATTTATTTCAAAGAATATGGCAATTCTGGGGAGAGCATGGGTTGCAGCCAGTCTCAATAATAGAGATATCACACCTGTAAAAATATTTTACATGACGGGACAATATCTTGAGGTTAGGGCAGGGTATTCATGGAAAGTTTCTACGATCCAATCTTTTAATCGGCTGTTATGGGAAACGTATAAAATCATACCTGCTAAAGTGTTTTCTAAAGATTATGAACGAGTCAGTACAACCTTAAAGAATACATATGACAGAATGAAAACGGAAAAAGATTTGTGTGAGAAAGAATTTGTACGATATTTACTTGAAGACGGTGCGGACAGCAAAGCTTTGTTCTGGAGTGAAATACCGGGATTTCGGTTGCCGGGAGAAAATAAGTAAATGCAGCAGAATACTTTATGAATATCGCGTTTAAGACAATCTACTGGCAGGGTGGAAGGTATATCAAGTAAGGTTTCGGGATGATGTTGTTATTGGCACAACGATTATAGTAGAAGACTGGTAGGATAATTATATAAATTTTTTCTCTATAAGCTACCAGAGAAGATAAAAGCGATTCCTATATGGTAGATACAAAAAATTAGAATTTAGAGAATGAAAGGGAGGCTTCCATAGTGATTAAAGTAAAAATATGGTTTGTTTTATTTATTGTTGGAATAGCTATGATTTTAGGTGCTTCGGAATTTAGCAGATTTCTAGCGAATGAAATAAACTGGTACACCGCAGGAATAATATTGTCTGTTATTTCCGGATTTGGAGTATTATTTGAAATGTATTTTAAACGGAATAAGTAAATTCAAGATTGGAGGTTTAGAAATGGCTTCAAGTAAAGAGTATTTACAATTTGTTTTAGAACAATTATCAGAATTACAAGAAATAACATATCGTGCAATGATGGGAGAATTTATTATCTATTATCGTGGAAAAATCGTTGGGGGTATATATGATGATAGGTTACTTGTAAAACCAACAAAGTCTGCAATTTCTTATATGCCGACAGTTGTTTATGAAATTCCATACGAAAATGCTAAGCAAATGTTATTAGTGGAAGAAGTTGATAATAAAGATTTTTTGATAGGCTTATTTGATGTGATGTATGATGAACTACCAACACCAAAACCTAAAAAGAAAAAATAAATAGCTTCTAAAGTGTTGAATTAGTTATCAGTATTCTGTCGATTTGTATTTTTTCATTGACACTAGAAATCGCATTAAAAGTAATATAAAATCCTGATTTCCCAAAGGAGGCGTCATGATTAAAAAAATTTGGACATGGAAGAGAATTAGTTCCGTTGTCATTTTACCAATGGTAATATTTATACTTGTCAGTTCATTAAGACTTGCAGTGCTTGCCGGTGAGATGCAGGTGGCGCTTATGTTTGTGGCAACATTAATATTTTTCATATATCTTTTTGTGGGATGTGCTTATCCAAAAAGATTTGCCTGCATGAAAATCGTAAAAAGATATTTATCGTTCAGAGAGTTGAAAAATTTTATAGAAAAAGAGAAGTTTAACCGATTTGTGATGGAGGACATATCGGATCCATTTGACTTTTACTATTCTGAAAACTGGTTTTTCGTAAAGGAAGTATATGTTCCGCGGAAAATTGTTTTAGACATTATTGCAGTCAGTAAGTCTCTCTTTTCTCCATTTACGGTAATAGGAATTATCACCGAAAATGGGGAGGCTGTTTTTCTGGCGCAGGTGAAAAAGGAAGAGGCAGATCAGGTGACTTCAAAGTTAAAGAAAGAATTCCCGGAGTTTCGGTGTGATGTACAGATTCTGAAAGAAGCTATATATAAACGGTTTTATAAGGAAAAGAAGAGGCAGTTCGCTGAAAAAATTCCGGATAAAATGGAATTTATAAATCATTGCAGGCTTTAAGAGGCTGAATATGGAAGAATAAAAAGAGGAAGAGAAAATTTCCGGGGAAAACAATCGATGATCTTTTTGCAATTATTTAACACAAGAGGGGATCGTGCGCCATCCGGACTTTGATGACAGAATTGTTGCGTTTGCAGATATGCTGCACGGCAGGACGGAACTTTATGATGATAATTCGCATGGAACGCATATCAGTTCGATCATTGGTGGAAATGGAAAGATGTCGGGCGGCAGGTATCGAGGGATGGCGCCAGACTGCCAGCTGGTAGTTGTGAAAGTGTTGGATGAGAAAGGAAATGGGAATATCGGGAATGTTCTTCATGGGATCCGGTGGGTACTGGAAAATCAGGCTCGCTTTCGGATCCGTATTGTAAATATTTCGGTGGGGACGCTGCCAAGTGTCAATGAAGAGGGGACAAAAAAGCTGGTGCAGGCGGTGGAGGCGCTCTGGGATGCAGGGATCGTAGTAGTGACTGCGGCGGGAAATTATGGACCGCGCCCGGGCAGTATTACATCGCCGGGGATCAGTAAGAAAGTGATCACGGTCGGTTCCTGCGATGACCAGTTTTATATGGAGGAGGGAAAGAAAAAGAGAAAAAGCTATTCTGGAAGAGGTCCCACGGCAGAATGTGTCGTAAAGCCGGATGTGCTTGCGCCGGGAAGTTATATCACGTCCTGCAATGCCAGGTACAGAGAAAAAGGACAGAAACCTTATACGATGAAGAGTGGAACATCCATGTCCACGCCGGTTGTGAGTGGCGCGATTGCATTGCTGTTGTCAAAATATCCGGATATGTCCAATGTGGAGGTAAAACTCCGGCTTCGGGAGAGCAGTATTGATATCGGAAGACCGCAGAATGAGCAGGGATGGGGGCTCCTGAATATCGAGAGATTGCTGAAAGGGTAAAACAGCGCTGCAAGAAACAATCAGCGCTGTAAAAAGACAAATTCGGACTCAGAGGAGAGAGCAGGCTCATAGCAGTAGCCGTCCGTGTCGAACTGTTTTAAGCCTTCGGAATCCGTAATCCGGTTTGTGATGATATAATGAACCATCTGGCCGCGCGCCATCTTGGCGGCAGTGGCAAGTGTCTTGTAAACTCCGTTTTTCCGGACTTTGAAAGAGCAGGTGAGAAAACGTACCGGGGCTTTGACGTATTTTCGGATACATTTTGCATATTCTTCAGAGGCAAGATTGACGACCAGGTCATCCGCCGCAGTGAGATCCTGATAGAGCAGGTCTGACCAGTATTCATAGAGGTTCTTTGTGCCGGCAACGCTTAATTTTGTGAGCATTTCTAACCGGTATTCGTAAATACTGTCGTAAGGCTTTAACATCCCGTAAGCGCCGCTTAAGATACGGATCGTCTCCTGGGCATACGCTTTGTCGGATTCCGAAAAGGTGAGCGGTTTCATATATTTATACTGAATTCCGTCATAAGTTTCGATGGCGGAAGTACCATTCTGATCAAAGTGCATTGCCTGGATCCGGTCAGCGCTGTCAAGCGCCAGGGATGGATTGATCCGCATAAGAATCTCAAGATCCATCGGAGAATAGGTGCGCAGCACTTCGATGATCTCCTGCGTATGAGAAAGGTAAGCGGGCAGTGAACGCGGTATTGTTTTTGACTGAGCCGGTTTCATGTTCTTTGCCGGGGAAATGATGACTTTCATAAAAATAAATCCTCCATAGATATTGATTTTAAGTAATGTTTGAAAATATTCTTCGCCTGGATTGTAGCACAAAAAAGGAAGCTGACGCAAGGACTCTTAACAATGACAACAACTGATTTTTGCAGAAACTAAAAAGTGTCAAGAAAAAATACTTGACACCACATTTTTTTTGTTATATGATACCAAAGGTGATAAAAATGAATGAGATCTTAGAACAGGCATTGCTGTATGATTTTTATGGAGAGCTTTTGACAGCACATCAGAAAAATATATATGAGCAGTTCGTGCTGGAGGATTTATCTCTGAGTGAAATCGCAGAAGATGCGGGAATCAGCAGGCAGGGCGTACACGATTTGATCAAACGGTGCAACAGGACACTGGAAGGATATGAGTCGAAGCTCCATCTTGTAGAGAGATTTCTTTCCATTAAGGAAAAAGTTCACCGCATGAATACATTGTTAGAAGAGCAAGAGAAGATCAGCACGGAAGAGCTGATCCGGGAGATTAAAGGGATTTCTTCGGAGATCTTAGAGGAGTTGTAGTATGGCATTTGACAGTTTAACTGAAAAACTTCAAAATGTATTTAAGAACCTGAGAAGCAAGGGACGTCTGACAGAGGAAGATGTCAAGCTTGCACTGCGGGAAGTAAAGATGGCGCTTTTAGAGGCGGATGTCAACTTCAAAGTTGTCAAAGGATTTGTGAAAGATGTGCAGGAGCGTGCAGTCGGTCAGGACGTGATGAACGGTCTGAATCCGGGACAGATGGTAATCAAGATCGTAAATGAAGAATTGATCCGTCTGATGGGATCGGAGACGACTGAGATCCAGTTGCAGCCGGGGCAGGCAACTACCGTCATTATGATGGCTGGTCTTCAGGGAGCCGGTAAGACGACGACAACAGCGAAGATTGCAGGAAAGCTGAAGCTGAAAGGAAAGAAGCCGCTTCTTGTTGCGTGTGACGTATATCGTCCGGCAGCGATTAAGCAGTTACAGGTGAACGGTGAGAAGCAGGGCGTGGAAGTATTCTCGATGGGTGAGAATCACAAGCCGGTCAATATCGCCAAGGCAGCGATGGAACATGCTGCAAAAAATGGAAACAATGTCGTGATCCTCGATACGGCAGGACGTCTTCATATCGATGAGGAGATGATGGAAGAACTTCAGGAGATTAAGGAACATGTGGAAGTTCATCAGATAATTCTTGTAGTCGATGCGATGACAGGTCAGGATGCGGTCAACGTAGCGAATGATTTCAATCAGAAGATCGGAATCGACGGTGTTATCGTGACAAAGCTTGACGGAGATACAAGGGGCGGTGCTGCACTTTCAATCCGCGCAGTGACAGGAAAGCCGATCCTTTATGTCGGAATGGGTGAGAAACTTTCCGATCTGGAGCAGTTTTATCCTGATCGTATGGCATCCCGTATTCTTGGGATGGGAGATGTACTCAGCCTGATCGAGAAGGTCGGAGAAGACATTGACGAAGACAAAGCAAGAGAGATGGGCAAGAAGATTAAGAAGGCCCAGTTTGATTTTGAAGATTATCTGGAGAGTATGAATCAGATGAAGAAGATGGGCGGTCTGTCCAGTATCCTCAGTATGATGCCGGGAATGAACATGGCACAGATGAAGGGATTTGATTCTGAGGAAGGCGAGAAGAAGATGGCACAGATGGAAGCGATCATTTATTCTATGACTGTGAAAGAACGCCGGAATCCGGAGATTTTAAACCCATCAAGGAAGCACAGGATTGCGAAGGGCGCGGGGGTAGACATCAGTGAAGTCAACCGCATGATCAAGCAGTTTGAACAGTCCAAGAAGATGATGAAGCAGCTTCCGAATTTAATGGGCGGCAAAGGTGGTAAAAAAGGCAGATTTAAGCTTCCTTTTTAACACATAGATAACAAATTTTAAGAGAAAGATGAAGAGGTGAATGAAATGGCAGTAAAAATCAGATTAAAAAGAATGGGACAGAAGAAAGCACCATTTTATAGAATCGTTGTAGCAGACGCAAGAT
>JAPFCT010000234.1 GCA_026169575.1 Faecalimonas sp. | reverse complement strand
CATATATTTCAAATGCAATCGGACAGACTTCTACTGTTTCCAATACACTGTACAAACTATGTAACCTCTCTGGCTGATTCGTATATGGATATTTCCTGCAATTCTCAGGCTTATATTCTCCCAACTTACAGCTTCCGTCTTTTTCCAGAAAATCACATGGATGATGCTTAGTTACATATATGTTTTCACTTTCTTTTTTCATCAAATACGACTTTATAAACTCTTCTTTCGTAATTCCCAAATATCCTGCATCTTTCTCCAAATCTTCTTCCGGAATACTTCCGCAGTACATCTTACAACAGTTCCTACATCTGCTGCAGTCATAATTTGCAAACAACTCTTCATGAAGTTTTTTGAACTGTTCGTCCAATTCTTTTTCATCTGCATTACATTTTAAAAATGTACGAAATTCAATATTTTCATTTTCCTTTTTCTTCGCCTCAAATTTTACTTTTCTTGGTGCAATCATATTATCACCTCATTATTCTGTAATGCTTCATCTTTCGCTGATACTGAACCTTTTCTTGCTCAACGTTATCTCACCAAATTTATCCCTTACATATTGACAGGTTGCAAAATCATAATCCTGACTTCCTTTCCATCAAAACTCCTGTTAAAATTTGTTTCAAAAGCATGCCTGTCTTTTATAATTTTTTCTTTGTCGTAGATATAAAAGAATATATAATCCGCCTTATAATGTACAATATCAGCCTCTATTTCTTCTGTCAGTTTTTTTAAGTTTGTTGATGTTCTTGTACACTTTGCTTCTATGATTGTATTTAAAGAAAGAATTTTTATGTCGCTTCTAACTGTTCCAACTCCCGAATCATCACTTACCTCTCTTCTGGCATCTGGGCATAATGGCTTTATAACTGCATAAAGCAAATGCTGTAAATCATATTCATTTTCAATCTGTATCTTTTGCAAATCTTCTGTGGTAAGCGATGCTCTCTTATCCGGTTTCGCTTCCCTAAACGCTTCTAAAAAGAAATAAAAATTCCTCAAATATTTCTCAAGCTCCCATTGAATAAATTGTGATGATTGCTCATACTCCTCACACAAAATACCCTCCAAATAGATTAACAGATTTTCTTTTGCTTTTAACATATTCTCACGGGTAGATTCTTTCGAAAATTTGTTTACCATATATTTCTGCTTATTCCTGATATTTTGAACAATATCATTTTTATATGTTTCTTGTTTCATCATCTGGTGCAGCTTCGATATAAATTCCTCATATTCCTCTACAGTATCCACTAATTTCAACTTTTCGATATACTCTTTCAGCATATTATCCATTCATTCTCCCCCATCTCATATAAAACAAAAACAACGGATCCAAAACATACACTTTTCCGTCTTTCCATTCGATTGCTTTATAAATTTCCTCTTTTTCTTTTAGGATTGTTTGTAAATTATTTAAATGACTTTTCACAGAGTTTCTATCCGGTTTTCCTTCTGTTTTAGGAATAAGGTTTATGATTCTGTCATAAACTGTGTCAAAATCTAATTCCATAATCGGAGGATTTTTGGCTAACGATTCCACGATCAATCCATACAAATCCAATTCTTTTCCATCTAATGTCTTGTATAAATTTCTTTTCTTTCCGCGCGGATTTGGACCTTTAGACATTACATTTACCACATCGTAATAGTTAAAGTTAACTGTTGTAAATTTATATGCCATCTCCAACATATCTAAATTTACAATATGCTCATTTTTATCTTCCAACAATGTGCAAATGCTCAGACAAATATACTGCATTAACTGTGGTGATGTAAGACATTCAACTGCCAACTGTTCTGCAACTTCATCTGTTATCTTAATGTCAAGCTGCTTAAAACCTTTTAAAGCAATCTCTTTTAAATCCTTTTTTTCCCACGCTTCAATATTAATTAAACTCAATCTTCCCGATAAATCTGCATTCTGTCGAATTGCATCGTCTGCCCTATGCGGAAGAGAAACTACGACTACCTTTAATTCTCTTCTAATTGCATCTTTGAGTTGTTGTGCCATTTTTGTCTGCATCTCTTTCGAAGCATAATGAAAATCATCAATTACTAATACCTTATCGTGCTCTTTATAATATTGAATAACGGTATCTTTCGCTAGAACATACTTTTCACTTTTACTATCTGTTTCCTTACTATTTCCTTCATTAACCTCTCTTTCTGTTGTCAATTCTCCTTTATAAGGCAACCCCACTTTTGCAGCAACAATTGCCCAAAAATCTGTGTTACTGTTAAAATCCGCACCAGAAATTTCAACAATGTTGTCAAATCCAATTACCTTCTCGCATAAGATTGTCTTTCCCATTTTTGATGGTCCAATTAATGATGTAAGGCAACCTGCTGTTCTCAATGCCTGCTTTAAACGTAATTCATATGATATACCTGTATTTTCATAATTCCTGGAAACATATGTATATTCCGGATACGCTCCAGGTTTAAATACATTTTCCGCTTTTAGTCTCATATTAGCACCTCCAAATATTAATTACTCTAATCATAACACATT
>JAPFCT010000155.1 GCA_026169575.1 Faecalimonas sp. | reverse complement strand
GTCTTCACTCCGCTGATTTCCTCTACCTGATTCATCACATCTCCGACTGCTTCCTGAGCCGCTTTGCTCTTTAAGCTTTCAATCTCACTGTGAAGCGCCTTTGTCTCCGCGAGCAGATGACTGATCTTCTCTGCCAGATTCTCAGGAGTTGCCTTTAATAATTTTGCAGCCTCTGTAAGCTTCTGTTCCTGCGCCTTATAATAAGCAAATACACCGTCTCCGGTCAGCGCTTCAATACGGCGCACACCCGCTGCCACACCAGATTCTGAAACAATCTTAAATGTTGTGATCAGCCCCGTATTGCTTACATGTGTTCCACCGCAAAGTTCCTTTGAGAAATCTCCCATTGTGACAACACGCACATCTTCCTCGTATTTTTCTCCGAAGAGCGCCATCGCACCTGTCTTCTTTGCCTCTTCCACATTCATGACCTCTGTCACAACCGGGCTGTTCTTTGCGATCTCTTCGTTTACAAGCGTCTCTACTGCCTCGATCTCTTCTTTTGTCATCGCAGAAAAATGTGCGAAGTCAAAGCGGAGTCTGTCCGGTGTCACAAGAGAACCTTTCTGCTCTACATGGGATCCAAGCACGGTCTTTAATGCCTTCTGAAGCAGATGTGTCGCACTGTGGTTCTTGCATGTGTTCAGACGCTCTTTGGATCTTACCTCAAGCGTTACCGTATCTCCGGTACGGAACATTCCCTTTGTCACACGTCCGATGTGTCCAAACTTTCCTCCGAGCAGTTTGATCGTCTCTTCCACTGCAAACTCTGCATCTGCAGTGCGGATGATTCCGGTATCGCCTTCCTGACCACCCATTGTGGCATAAAATGGTGTCTTCTCTACGAAGATCGTTGCTCTCTGCCCGTCTGCAACCGCCTCTGTGATCTCACTTTCTGTTGTAAGTACTGTGATCTTAGACTCACATGTCAGTGTGTCATATCCGACAAATTCTGTTGTGACAGACGGATCGATCTCATCATATACCGTCGCGTCCGCTCCCATATAATTTGTCTCTTTGCGGGCTTCTCTTGCCTGGACTCTCTGTTTCTCCATCGCTGCTTTGAAGCCTTCCTCGTCAATCCCGTATCCCTTTTCTTCCAGGATCTCTTTTGTCAGATCGAGCGGGAATCCGTAAGTATCATACAGTTTAAATGCATTTTCTCCGGAAAGTACCTGCTCTCCTGCCTGCTTCATCTCTTCCTGCATGACAGAGAGAATATTTAATCCCTGATCGATTGTCTTGTCAAACTTGTCTTCTTCCTGTGTCAGCACATTGAAGATGAAGTCCTTCTTCTCATCTAATTCCGGATATCCGTCTTTGGATCCTTCGATGACTGTCTCGCTTAATTTTGCAAGGAATTTTCCTTCAATTCCAAGAAGACGTCCATGTCTTGCCGCACGGCGGATCAGACGGCGGAGTACATAGCCGCGTCCTTCATTTGTCGGCATGATCCCGTCTGAGATCATAAATGTCGCAGAACGAATATGGTCTGTGATCAGTCGGATCGATACATCCTGCTCTGCATTCTTCTTATAGGTCACACCTGCCGCCTCGCATACTTTATCGCGAAGTGCTTTGACAGTATCTACATCAAAAATCGAATCCACATCCTGCACAACAGAAGCAAGACGCTCCAGGCCCATACCAGTATCGATATTCTTCTGCTCTAACTCAGAGTAATTTCCGTGTCCATCGTTGTCAAACTGGGTAAACACGTTGTTCCAGATCTCCATGTATCTGTCACATTCACAGCCAACGGTACAATCCGGGCTTCCGCATCCGTATTTCTCCCCGCGATCATAGTAGATCTCGGAACATGGTCCACATGGGCCTGCTCCATGCTCCCAGAAATTATCTGCTTTTCCGAACTTAAAGATACGCTCTGCAGGAATTCCCATCTCCTTGTTCCAGATCTCAAATGCCTCTTCATCATCCACATACACAGACGGATACAACCGGTCTGCATCAAGTCCTACGACTTCTGTCAAAAATTCCCAGGACCACTGGATCGCTTCTCTCTTAAAATAATCTCCGAAAGAGAAGTTTCCAAGCATCTCAAAAAAGGTACCGTGGCGCGCTGTCTTACCGACATTCTCGATATCTCCGGTACGGATACACTTCTGGCATGTGGTCACACGCTTGCGCGGCGGGATCTCCTGACCTGTAAAATATGGTTTCAGCGGCGCCATCCCTGAGTTGATCAACAGAAGACTGTTGTCGTTGTGCGGCACCAGTGAAAAGCTCTTCATTGCAAGATGTCCTTTGCTCTCAAAAAATTCAAGGAACATCTTTCTCAATTCATTTACTCCGTATTGTTTCATACTTTTCCTCCTAAGGCAAACTATTTCATGTCTGATCGACTTATTTGCTAAATACTTCCTAATTATAAATAGGTTTGCCTGCCTTGTCAATGAACAGACACAAGAAAACATCTGGTTCTTGTCCCGGCAGCAAAAGATTACGTCCCCGTAACAAAAAACACTGCCCGCCAAACGATACCGAAATATCATTTCCCACACGAGCAGTGTTCCGTCTCCCTTCACTCGGAAAGGGATCCTTATTTCTTTTCTTTTCTAACACGCAGGGCATGTCCGGCTTTTACTCCGAGAACAGCAACTGCCATCAGAAATAACATTTTCACAACTGTGATAATAAGTTCTGCAAAAAATGCCATATTCTTCCCTCCATCCGGATCTTATCTCCGACTTTCTTCTGTTATCATAACACAGCACTCTGCATTTGTAAAGTCAGCGAAATTCTCCTTCTTTCGCAGGCGGACGGCCGTCATC
>JAPFCT010000294.1 GCA_026169575.1 Faecalimonas sp. | reverse complement strand
ATGTTATATCCCTCACATCCAAGCACTTTCGTCAACTTTGTGATCATTTGTTTCGCCAGGACAAACGCTTTTGCAGCCACCTCATCATCGAGCTCATACAAATCTTTATAATGTTCTTTCGGCAAAATCAGCGCATGTCCTTTTGACGCCGGTCCGAGATCTAAAATCACTCTGAAATCCTCGTCCTCATAAAGTGTTGCCGATGGAATCTCTCCATTTGCTATCTTACAAAAAATACAATTTTCGTCTCTCATTACTTTTCCTTCTTTCGTTTTTTCTATCCTCATTCCTAACCGACTCTCTTCTGTCGAACTTTGTCGTCGGAATATAGTTGAATCCATGTGACTACAATGTTACACTCGTCTCAGAGAGGTGATTTGTATGCTGAATACAACAGATTCACAAAAGTTAAAATGCCTTGCCCGGCAAAATCCTGAAGCACAGATACTGATTAAAAAATTAATAGAAGAATACCAGTTTACCATCTCAAAGATTTCGCATGAAATCCGCAATCCACTGACACTTGTGTACAGTTCTCTCCAGCTAATGGAAACCCAGCATCCACAGCTTACAGAAATGCAGCACTGGTCAGACACCCTTGAAGATGTCCGGTATATCTGCGGACTTCTGGATGAACTTTCTTCCTATAATCATGGTGAACACCTGAATCTGTCAGTTTTTCCATTCTCCGTATTTCTCAGACACATCGCTCTTTCTTTTGCCCTTTCTCTTGAGCACACGGAAATTGAATTCTGTTCTGAGATCGAAGAAAAACTTCCCGACCTGACCGGAGATCAGAGAAAACTTCAAGAAGTATTTTTAAATCTTCTCCGCAATGCAAAAGATGCAGTATCCGGTAAAGGCCATATCAAACTAAAAGCATCTTCTCATGAGCAGCAAATCCTTGTGGAAATCAGCGACGATGGATGTGGTCTTACCCCCGAACAGATTCCGACCATCTTCTCCCCATTTACATCTTATAAGACAAATGGAACCGGACTTGGGCTGGCAATCTGCAAACGGATCGTTGATTCTCACCACGGCAGACTGACAGTCACTTCAAAGCCTGGATATGGCTCTGTCTTTACAGTGACTCTTCCACTTTCGTAGTTTCCGCGCTGCCAGTTACTGCCTTCCTCCTGCGGTATAAAAGTGCTGCCAGCAAAATACCGCCGATCACTCCCCCGATATGTGCCGCATTATCTACTCCGGTACTTGTAAATCCGAGATACAGACTACACAAAACCATAAAAGCAAGTCCTCTGCCACTGATTCTTCCAATCCTTCCTCTGTTCCTGAGCGCAACATAAAGCAATGCTCCAACTACACCGAAGACTGCTCCAGATGCACCGGCAGAAATCGCATATTCTCCTGTCTGTATATCTATCCATGCGGATAAAATATTCCCCATCAGACCACTTAGCAAATAGATTGTAAGATACCGCCATCTTCCGATCTCTAATTCCAGATTCCATCCGATCACTCCCAGCATAAACATGTTATTCATCAAATGTTCAAACCCAAAGTGCAGAAACATACTTGTAAACAGACGATAATACTCACCGTCTTTCATTACACTCGGAACATACATTGCTCCATGCTGAAACATAAAAATCCCATCTTCTGTCATCCCCTGAAAGGAGAGGATCAGAAATACTGAAATATTGATCACGATCACTGCTATTGTACAGACTGCTTTCTTCTCCTGCTTCACATCCTACCACCATTTTCATTTTATAAAGTCACATTTAATTATTAGTATTAAGCAAAAAGAAGCATGTGTCAAGCATCTTTCAGGATTCTTTACAATATTTCCTCTACTCGGCTTCTTCATCCCGCAGTATCTCTAATTCTTCCCATTCTCCCCATTTTTTCTTTTTCCCCAGAATCTTTTTCGTCTGCTTTCTCACTTCTGCAAACCATCCATTTCTTTCCCGCAATACGATATTTTGTCCATCTTCCCAGTCATTTTCATCTCTGATTTCTTCCTCAGTGATATATCCATTCTGTTTCGGCCGCATTTGTTCAATCTGCTCTTTCCAGTCTGTTTCCAACAATTCCTGAATCTGCTTTATTGAATAATTTTCCTGCATGGAAATCTTATGTAGTTCATATGCAAGAAATACACATTCCTTATCTCTGTAATCTGCCTGACTTACAAAATATTCTGCCATCCTCCGAAAAGCTTTCTTCATCTCTCCATCATGGCATGGCAAAAAGCAGAAAAAAAATTCTCCTTTTTCATAATAAATAAACTCAGGATCCAGCAAAATTTCTTCTTCCTTCAAAAGATACTTCTTTACTTCCTTTATCACTGAAAGGAGTTGAAAGAGAAACTTTTTCAATTCATCATATCCTATTTTTACTTTCTCATACTTCGCCTTCATAGATACTTTGCAACTGATATCATAATAGTACTGGCTCTTTTCGCCGCTCCCTTTTCCAAGCACTTCAAGAAGACCGGAAATCTTATTTTCTCTCAGCATATGCATCTGATAGCCTTCCTCATAAATTTTTTCTTCTTCTATGATCAGATATGTTCTGTCAAGATTTCTTTTATATTCCGTCTTCATGTACTCCTGCCTTTCTCATATTTCTGATAAATTTTTCCGGTTCTGTCACAGAAGCGCTCTGACTGACTGATAATTTCATTCTCCTTTTTGATGCCGTCCCCCGCACAGTAACCTTCTGATCTGTCTCCTCGATCGTCAGATCTACTTTGGAAAACAAAAGCATCCTGCGTTTCGCTGCGCGTTCAAATGACTGTTCCACCTCTCCGACTGTACAAGTCTCCGGACTTCTTTTTTTCTGACTCTGTACAACTGCTGCCTCATATGCAGTTCCCATCAGGATATTTTTATCATGATAATAAAACAGCCCATTGACAACAAGGAAAAAACTTAGAAAAAATACAGAGCACGCAACTATCGCCTCAATCGTCGCGCTGGCTTTCATCCTCATATTAAAATCACCCCCACATAGGCAACTGCAAGAAATGGTACAAACGGAATTCTTGTATCTCTACGAAACTTTTTCCAGACCAGACAACCTGACGCAACAATACTACACAGAAAAAAGGCACTGCACACAACTGTTACTGTATCCCAGATTCCCAGATAACTCCCGATCAGAAAAACAATCCATACATCTCCATATCCGACAGCTTCCCTTGTAACCCTACTTATCGCTCCTAAAATGATTCCGGGAATCATTCCCTTCATCATCGGAAAAAAGTCAAATTCATATTTCCATAAACTTATCATCAGGATCACAATGCTCCCTGCAGACAAAAGCCCTACCGGAAGCATCCGTTTTCTTAAATCTATTATGGTACAAATAACT
>JAPFCT010000058.1 GCA_026169575.1 Faecalimonas sp. | reverse complement strand
CCCGGAAGGTCTTTACTGGTGTGAAGATCTTGCGCGGGAGGCAGCGCGTCCGGGTATTTATATCGGGATCAAAACGTGCAGGGAAGAGCGGGTGCTGTCTCTGATCCCATCAGCTGTGACTGTGGGGATCGGCTGTCGCAGAGGGGTGAAAAAGGAGCAGATCGACCATTGTGTGCATGCGGTATGTCAGGCGGCAGGGATCCGAAAAGAGGCAGTCAGCCAGGCTGCAAGCATTGGACTGAAAGCAAAGGAAGCGGGAATCCTCAGCTGGTGTGAGGAGATGGGACTTCCTTTTGTGACGTATCCGGCAGAAGCTCTGAAACAGGTGGAGGGGAGTTTTTCTGCATCTGCATTTGTAGAGAAAACGACAGGTGTGGACAATGTGTGCGAGAGGAGTGCACTGCTTGCAAACGGTGGAGAGCTGATACAGAAAAAGACAGCGGCAGACGGCGTGACAGCGGCGCTGGCGGTGAAAGAATGGAGGATTCATTTTGCATAAAATATATATTGTGGGAATCGGACCCGGACAGTACGAACAGATGACGATCCGGGCGGCAGAGACTTTGAAAATGTGTGATGTCATTGTCGGCTATACAGTCTATGTAGATCTGATCCGGGAGAAATTCGGAGAGAAAGAATTTCTGACAACACCGATGCGGCAGGAAGTCAGACGGTGCGAACTGGCATTTGAGGTGGCGATGGAAGGGAAAACAGTCGCGATGATCTGCAGCGGGGATGCGGGAGTCTATGGCATGTCCGGGCTGATGTATGAGATCGGTGTGCGCTACCCGGAAGTTAAACTGGAAGTGATTCCGGGCGTGACGGCGGCGACGGCAGGAGCGGCGGTACTGGGAGCGCCCCTGATGCATGATTTCTGCCTGATCAGTCTCAGCGACCTTTTGACCCCCTGGGAGAAGATTGAAAAAAGACTGCGGGCAGCTGCGCAGGCAGACTTTGTGATCTGTCTTTACAATCCTTCCAGTAAAAAGAGAAGGGATCATCTCAGACGTGCATGTGAGATCATGCTGGAATACCAAAGCCCGGATACGGTATGTGGAATGGTTTCTAACATCGGAAGAACCGGGGAACAGAAGCAGGTAATGACGCTGAAGGAACTGAGAGATGCGAAAGCCGACATGTTTACGACGGTATTTATCGGAAATGCCCAGACGATGTCTCTGGAGGAGATGATGGTGACGCCGCGGGGGTACCGGTATGTGTAGGGTGATCGTATTTGCCGGCACGACGGAAGGAAGAAATCTGGCGGCATTTTTAGAAGAAAACAAGATTTCTGCCACAATCTGCGTCGCGACCGCATATGGAGAGTCTCTTCTGGAAGAATATACACATCTGGAAGTGTGCAGCGGAAGGATGGATGAGGCAGAGATGACAAAGCTTTTTCAGGAAAAGGAACCGGAGTTTGTCATCGATGCCACCCACCCGTATGCTGTGGACGTCACAAAAAATATCAGAGCGGCATGTCAGGCGGCGGAAAGAACCTATATCCGGGTGGTCAGAAATTCGGAGCAGAGCCGGGGAGCTGGGAAGAAAGTCTATGTATCTTCCACCGCGGAGGCGGTAAAATACCTGCGGACAACGACCGGAAATATTTTTCTGACAACCGGGAGCAAAGAACTTTATCGTTTTACAGAAATCCCGGAATATGAAAAGCGTCTGTATGCGAGAGTTTTGTCGTCGCCGGAAGTTGTCTCTGCATGTGCGGAGCTTGGAATTTGCGGACAACATCTGATCTGTATGCAGGGACCGTTTTCCAGAGAACTGAACGAGGCGATGTTCGCACAATGTCAGGCAGCTTACGTCGTGACGAAAGAATCGGGAGCGGCAGGAGGCTTCCGCGAAAAAGAAGAGGCGGCAGAGAAACTTGGGATCTGTCTTGTCATCATCGGAAGACCAGAGCAGGAGGAAGGAATTTCTCTGGAACAGTGCAGGGAACTTCTGAAAAAGCGTTTTCCCAAAGTGGAGGAAGGAAGAAGAAAAGTCTCTGTTGTCGGGATCGGGATGGGCTCCTCCGATACGATGACCGCAGAGGCAAAGCGTGCCTGCAAAGAGGCAGACCTTCTGATTGGGGCAAAACGGATGACAGAGGCAGTTTTCAGGGAAGGACAGCAGGTGTTCTGTGCTTACCGTGCGGAAGAAATCTTAACGTATATGAAGGAACATCCGCAGTATGAGAAGATTGCGGTAGTCCTTTCCGGGGATGTTGGATTTTTCAGCGGGGCAAAGGAACTGCTTGCCGGTATCCGGGAGCAGGAACTGGACATGGAACTTCAGGTGATCCCGGGGATCTCTTCGCTTGCCTGTTTCTGCGCCAGACTGCATGTCCCGTGGGAGCATGTAAAGGCAGTCAGTGTCCACGGGAGAGAGGAAGGATTGATTTCCAGTGTCCGGGAATCTCCGGCAGTCTTTGCACTGGCAGGGGGAAGAAACCAGATTGCCAGGATTTGCAGACAGCTTACAGAGTATGGATTCGGAGACTGCAAGATCGCTGTCGGAGAAAGACTTTCCTACCCGGAGGAACGGATCCTGAGAGGAGCTGTATGTCAGTTCCTTGACCTTGAAACAGAACCGTTGTCCGTTTTTCTGATCTGGAACAGACGAGCAGAACAGCAGGTCGTCACGCATGGGATTGCCGACGATCGTTTTTGCCGTGGAAAGGTTCCGATGACAAAGGAAGAGGTCAGAAGTATCTCGATTTCCAAAATGAGACTTACGAAGCATGCGGTCATCTACGATGTGGGAGCAGGAACGGGATCAGTTTCGGTGGAGATGGCATTGCAGGCGTCTGGTGGTGCAGTGTATGCGGTGGAAAAAAATGAGGAGGCGGTAACACTCCTTGAGAAAAACCGGATGGCATTTGCGGTGGAGCATTTGCACATCGTTTGCGGAAGGGCGCCGGAGGCGCTGGAAGATCTGCCGTGTCCGACCCATGTCTTTATCGGGGGATCTTCGGGAAATCTAAAGGAAATTTTGGAAACGGTGCGTGCAAAAAATGCATCTGCCCGGGTAGTGATCAATGCGATCACGCTGGAGACAGTTACAGAGGCACTTACTTATCTGCGGGAGCAGCAGATTTCCGATGCGGATATCGTCTCGGTGCAGACTGCGCGTTCCCGCGAAATCGGGAAATACCATATGATGACGGGACAGAACCCGGTCTATATTATCTCCTTTGGAGGGGAAAGGCAGGAAGTGTAAATGAGCAAGAAATATCTCCCACGGTTTCTGATCACAGCGCCGGCGAGCGGGAGCGGGAAAACGCTGGTCACCTGCGGGATTTTGCAGGCATTGCAGGCGAGAGGAGCACGGACAGTTTCCTTTAAATGCGGACCAGACTATATTGACCCGATGTTCCATACGAAGATCATCGGAACGAAAAGCCGGAATTTAGACAGCTTCTTTCTGGATCAGGAGCAGATCTGCCGGGCAGTCGCTTCTGCCGACTGTGATGTCGCAGTGCTTGAGGGGGTCATGGGATATTACGACGGAATTGCAGGGATTTCTACGCGTGCAAGCGCCTTTGAAGTGGCAAAATGGACCGGGACCCCTGCGGTGCTGGTTGTGGATGGAAAAGGGATGAGTGTGTCGGCAGCAGCGCTGATCCGGGGATTTCTCACTTATCAGAAGGACAGTCAGATTCGTGGCATCATCTTTAACCGGATATCTCCGATGTTATATCCGAGATTAAAACAGCTGGTCGAAGCACAGCTGGATGTCCGCGTGTATGGGTATGTGCCGGAGCAGAAAGATCTGAAACTGGAGAGCAGACATCTGGGCTTGAAGTGTCCTGAGGAAATCGAAGGGTTAAAAGAGCAGATCCGTGTTCTGGGAGAACAGATTGAACAGACGCTGGATCTGGATGGTTTGTTAGCGTTAGCAAGGCAGGCAGAACCGGTGACAGGTACTGTCGGGGAGGCGCGCGCTGCAAGGAGCGGCAGTGCAGAGAAGGAAGAGAAGGTGCGCATTGGAGTTGCAAAAGACGAGGCGTTCTGCTTCTTTTACGAGGAAAATCTGGAAGCGCTGCGCCTGGAAGGAGCAGAACTTTGCTTTTTTTCACCGATCCATGACCAGAGACTGCCGGAGAACCTTTCAGGATTTATCTTTTATGGCGGGTATCCGGAACTTTATGCAAAGGAACTCAGTGAAAACAAAACGATGCGGGAAGAAATCCGGGAAGCTGTGCAGCAGGGGTGCTGCTGCATTGCAGAATGCGGAGGATTTATGTATCTGCATGAACGGTTAAACGATATGGAAGGAAAGGAATATCCGATGGCAGGTGTTTTCCCGGGAGATACATTCTACACCGGGAAGCTTTCCAGATTCGGCTACATCACACTGGAAGAAGGGACGGTATTCGGAGAACAAACCGCTCCGGTCACGGCACATGAATTCCACTATTTTGATTCTACAGACTGTGGGACTGATTTTATTGCAAAGAAGCCGCTCAGTGAGCGGTCGTGGCGATGTATGCACGCAGGGAAGCGCATGCTTGCAGGCTATCCGCATATCCATTATGGAGGAAATCCGCAGATTGCAAAGCTGTTTGTAAAAACATGCAGGGAAGTTTGCAGAGAGCGCAGGCAAAGATAAACATATGGCAGAGCAGCGCGGCAGACTAACATGGTGCGACAGTTCAAAAGCAATGGAAGGGGATGACAGAAACATGGAACAGAAAAAGCCGGAAGCAGGAACGCTTTTAAAGCAGACGATCGAAGCGATCCGTCCGCTAAATATGGAGGCGATGGAGCGGTGCCAGAGACGGTGGGACAGCATCGCCAAACCACTGCACAGTCTGGGCCGGCTGGAAGAGGTGGTGATTCAGACGGCGGGGATTACCGGAAAGGACGAGGTACATTTCGGAAAAAAAGCGCTGATCGTCATGTGCGCGGACAATGGTGTAGTGGCGGAAGGCATTTCCCAGACCGGGCAGGAGGTCACGGCGGTTGTGGCAGAAAATTTTTTAAGTGGGCATACAAGCGCAGCAATCATGTGTAAAATGGCAGGGGCAGATCTATTTCCAATCGATATCGGGATTGCGAGAGATACGACACTGCGCAATGAAAAGATTGCATATGGAACAAAAAATATGGCGCAGGAGTGGGCGATGACAAGAACGGAGGCAGTCCGCGCGGTAGAGACAGGGATCCGTATCGCCGCAGAACTGGCAGAGCAGGGGTATGAGATCCTTGCGACCGGAGAGATGGGAATCGGAAATACGACTACGAGCAGCGCGGTGGCATCGGTGCTTTTAGATGTACCTGCAGAAACGATGACGGGGAGAGGCGCAGGACTGACCAGTGAGGGACTGAAAAGGAAGCAGGAAGTGATCCGGCAGGCAGTGCAGCTGCATCAGCCCGACCGGACAGATGGAGTGGATGTTCTTGCCAAAGTCGGCGGATTTGATCTGGGCGGAATGGCAGGTGTTTTTCTGGGAGGTGCGGCAAAGAAAATCCCGGTTGTCATTGACGGATTTATCTCTGCGGCGGCGGCGCTTCTCGCGGTGACGATCCGTCCGGAAGCAGGGGCGTATATAATCGCATCCCACTTGTCAAAGGAGCCGGCGATGCAAAGAATCCTGGAGGCGCTGGGGAAAAAGCCGTTGCTTACCTGCGAGATGTGTCTTGGAGAGGGAACCGGCGCGGTGGCGCTCTTTCCGCTTCTTCAGATGGCAGAGGCAGTTTACAGTCAGATGAGTACTTTCGGTGAAATTTCAATCGAAAGTTATAAGGAGTTGAAATAAATGTTCCAGATTGTGACCGGTGGAAGCGGAAGTGGAAAATCTGCCTATGCGGAGACACTGGCGATGCAGCTTGCAAAACGTCGGTTTTATATTGCAACAATGTATCCGTTTGGGGAGGAATCTCAAAAAAAGATCAAACGGCACCAGAAGATGCGGGCAAAGAAGCAGTTTGAGACGATTGAGTGTTACACGGGCTTAAAAGAAGTAGAACTGCCAGAAGAAAAAGCAGTGGAGCAGATCCCGGGGGAAAGCAGGCAGAAAGAATGTCAGGAGCAAGAGGAATGCGTAGTCCTTTTGGAATGTATGTCAAATCTTCTGGCAAATGAAATGTATTCCGAAGAGGGAGCAAAAGAAAAATCAGTGGAGGAAATCCTGCGGGGAATAGAAGCGCTTCGCAGGCAGACAACACATCTGGTCCTTGTGACAAACGAAGTGTTTTCCGATGGCGTTATGTATGATCCGGATACGATCCGGTATCAGAAAAATCTGGCCCGGATCAACCGGATATTAGCGGCGGAGGCGGACGAAGTGACAGAGGTTGTCTACGGAATCCCGCTTAGACGAAAGGGAAAGGAGTGCCAGACAGATGAAACGAATCAAAAATCTGTATGAAAGTTTTAAAATCGCATGTGCGATGTACTCGAAGATTCCGGTTCCGCAGAGCGACTGGAAGGAGGAATCTATGCGGTATGTGATGTGCTTTTTTCCGGTGGTCGGGGCTGTGACCGGGCTGTTGTTTCTCGGAGTTTGGCATGTGAAACTATACCTGGAGCGAAGAGGGATCTGTTATCCGGAACTCTTTTTTGCAGCGATTTTTTCCGTGCTGCCGATTTTTGTGACCGGGGGGATCCACATGGATGGCTTTCTTGACACCTGCGATGCACTCAGCTCCTGGCAGGAGCGGGAGCGGCGGCTGGAGATCTTAAAAGACTCCCACGCAGGTGCATTTGCGGTGATCTCCTGCGCAGTGTACATGCTCCTGACCTGTGGCGCGATGACGGGTCTCAAGTCAGAGATCATCCCGGTCATCGGACTTGGATTTATTTTATCGAGAAGTCTGAGCGCCCTTTCGATCGTGACGTTCCCGCTGGCAAAAGGAACCGGGCTTGCGGCGATGTTTGCAGACTGCGCAAAGAAGAAGAGCGTGCGCAATACGATGCTGGTCTATCTGGCGGTGCTTGTTGTACTGCTGATCCTGATTGGAAAACTGCCGGGGATTCTTGCAGCGTTATCTGCAGGAGGAATCTTTTTCTATTATTATCGGATGTCCGTCAGACACTTTGGCGGCATCACCGGAGATCTGGCAGGATGGTTTCTGCAGGTTTGCGAACTTGGAATTTTATTGACGGCGGTTATTATCGGAGGAATCAACGGATGAAAATGATTATCGGAGGAGCTTATCAGGGAAAACGTGCTTATGCAGAAAAAGCATATCAGATCTCTGTATGGGCAGAGGGAGAAGACTGTGGGCAGGAGGAACTTTTTTCATGCCGGGGGATCGCAGATTTTCATTTATACCTGCACAGACTGCTGCAGGAAGGAAAAGAGCAGTATGTCCGGGAACAGCTTGTAAAAGAACTGTCTAAGAAAAATCCGGAACTGGTGATCGTGACCAATGAACTTGGCTATGGGATCGTGCCGGTAGATCCGTTTGACCGGAACTGGCGGGAAGTGACCGGAAGAGTCTGTACTGAACTGGCATTCTGCGCAGAGGAAGTCATCCGGGTTGTCTGTGGCATTCCGGTCATATTAAAACAAAATGGGGCAGAAAGAAAAGGCGAAAAGAAAGACAACTGGCTGCGGATCGATCTGATCCGGCACGGGATGACAGAGGGAAACAGGCGGCGCTGCTATATCGGGATCACCGATGAACCGCTTTGTGACAGTGGGCGGACGCTGGCGCTGGGCTGTCAGTATCCTCAGCCGGAACTTGTGTTTGTCAGTCCGATGAAGCGGTGTATTGAGACAGCAAAAATTTTATATCCGGGGCAGAAACTTTATAGTATAGAAGAACTGCGGGAGTGTGATTTCGGGATGTTTGAAGGGAAAAATGCAGAAGAATTATCCGGAAATGAAGCGTATCAGAGGTGGATCGACAGCAATGCAACGCTTCCGTTTCCCGGCGGGGAGAGCAGGGAAACGTTCCGCGACCGTTCTTTAAATGGGTGGCGGAAAGTACTTGCGGTCTGCGAGAAGCGGCAGGCGTCATCTGCTGCAGTTGTGACACATGGAGGTGTGATCATGAATCTGATGGAGACGGTCACCGCAGCTGAAAAAACGTTTTACGAGTGGCATGTCAAAAATTTGTGCGGATATTCTGTTTACATAGAAAAGGAGTTAGAAAAGGATGAGAAACTGGATACTGCCTGCGGTGCTGGCAGGCTTTTTTATCGATCTCTTGGCTGGTGATCCGAGATGGCTTTACCATCCGGTCTGCATCATCGGAAATGCGGTGACGGCATGTGAAAAATGGCTGCGGGCATGGTTTCCGAAGACGGAAAAAGGGGAGCGGATGGCAGGAAGGATCCTGGTGCTCTGCATCGTGGCGGGAAGTATCTGTATCCCCGGCGCGCTATTGTTTTTCGCATACCGTCTGCATCCGGTGTTTGGATTTCTTCTGGAAGCCTGCATGTGCTGGCAGATGCTGGCAGTGAAATCACTGAAGACAGAGAGTATGAAAGTATGGGAGCAGCTGCAGGAAAAAGATCTGGAAGGGGCAAGATATGCGGTATCGATGATCGTGGGGAGAGATACCGCCGCGCTGGATGAAGAGGGGATTACAAAAGCCGCGGTGGAGACTGTGGCAGAAAATACTTCGGACGGTGTGATCGCCCCGCTGTTTTATATGATGCTTGCAGGAGGTGTGGGCGCTTATTGTTACAAGGCGATCAATACGATGGATTCGATGGTCGGTTACAAAAACGAGAAGTATCGTTATTTTGGGACGTGTGCGGCAAGACTGGACGATCTTGTCAACTACATTCCGGCAAGACTGTCCGCGTTGTTTATGATCCTGGCTGCGGCAGTCAGAAAGTTTGCGTGGAAAGATGCTGTCCGGATCTACAGGCGGGACAGAAGAAATCATGCAAGTCCGAATTCTGCACAGACAGAGGCAGTTATGGCAGGGGCGCTGCAGGTACAGCTTGCGGGAAATGCGTGGTATTTCGGAAAACTGTATGAGAAGCCGACGATCGGTGATGCAGTGCGAAAGATAGAGCCGGAAGATATCCGGAGAGCAAACCGGCTTTTGTATGGAACGGCAGTGGTCGCGGTGGTTATCTTTACAGCGGTCTATTTGCTTCTGGGAAGTCTTCTGTGAGAATGAAAAAGAAAATATAACGACAGCATGAAAAAGAAGGGAGTGATCCAAATGAAAGAACTGATCCACGGAGGGGATATTTACCGCAATCCGGACTGCATTGATTTTTCGGCAAACATCAATCCGCTTGGACCGCCGGACAGTGTGAAACAGGCAGTGGCAGACTGCGTGCATGCGATCGCACATTATCCGGATGTACAGTGCAGGGAGCTAAAAAAACGTCTGGCAGCTGCAGAACAGACAGAGGAGGAAAAGCTGATCATCGGAAATGGTGCTGCAGAACTGATCTTTGCCCTTGGGTATAGCCTCAGACCAAAGCAGGCGCTTTTGCCGGAGCCGACATTTGCAGAGTATGAGCAGGCGCTATTGGCGGCAGGCTGTCACATTTCCTATTATCCACTTCTGGAAGAAAACGGATTTCAGCTGACAGAGGCGTTTCTGAAGATACTCACAAAAGAGATCGATATTGTTTTTCTGTGCAATCCGAACAATCCGACCGGGGTCCTGACGGAGCGGGAGCTGCTCGTGCGGATTATAGAACGGTGCAGCGCGGAGCAGATCTTTCTTGTAGTGGATGAGTGCTTTTTGGATTTTGTAGAAGAACCGGAGGCGTTTGAATTAAGCGCGCTGACGGATTCCTGCCAGAATCTCTTTCTGCTGAAGGCATTTACAAAACGATATGCGATTCCGGGGCTCAGGCTTGGCTATGGGATCTGTGGAGACAAAGTACTTCTGGAAAAAATGGAGCGCGCGGTACAACCGTGGAATGTGTCCGTACCAGCGCAGGCAGCCGGAATTGCAGCACTGGAGGAAACAGACTATGTAGAGAAAGCACGGGATCTGATCCGGGAAGAGAAAAGATTCCTCAAGGGAGAGCTTACAAGACTTGGGATGCAGTGCTATGGATCGGAGGCAAACTATATTTTCTTCCGCGGAGAGAAAGGACTGTGCGAGGGATGCAAAACGCAGGGTGTCCTGATTCGGGACTGCGGGAATTATCCGGGCTTACAAGAAGGATTTTACCGCGTAGCAGTGCGGACAAGAGCGGAAAATGAAAGACTGATAGAAGGGATAGAAACATGGCAAAAGCAATTATGATACAAGGGACGATGTCAAGCGCAGGGAAAAGTCTGATCGCAGCCGGACTGTGCAGGATCTTTTGGCAGGATGGCTACCGGTGTGCACCATTTAAGTCACAGAATATGGCGCTCAACTCGTTTATCACAGAAGACGGGCTGGAGATGGGGCGGGCGCAGGTGATGCAGGCGGAGGCGGCAGGGATCGATCCGTCGGTGTGGATGAATCCGATTCTTTTAAAACCGACCAACGATACCGGGTCGCAGGTGATCGTCAACGGCGAGGTGATCGGAACAATGAAAGCAAGAGATTACTTTGCCTATAAGAAAAAACTGATCCCAGATATTTTACATGCGTATCAAAAACTGGATGAGGAATATGATATCATCGTGATCGAGGGCGCAGGCAGCCCGGCAGAGATCAATCTGAAGCAGGATGACATCGTCAATATGGGAATGGCAAAGCTTGCAAAGGCGCCGGTGCTTCTTGTGGGGGATATTGACCGGGGAGGCGTATTTGCCCAGCTTCTCGGGACACTTCTTCTCCTGGAGGAGGAAGAAAAACAGATGGTAAAAGGTCTGATCATCAATAAATTCCGCGGGGATAAGACCATTCTGGATCCGGGCATTGTGATGCTGGAAGAAAAGGGAAACATCCCGGTCGTCGGAGTTACGCCGTATCTGTCCGTGCAGCTGGATGATGAAGACAGTCTGACAGAACGGTTTTGTAGGAGAAAGGAAGCAGGAAAGATTGACCTTGCGGTGATCCGTTTTCCTCGTATTTCCAATTTTACAGATTTCAATGCATTGGAAGTGGCAGAGGACGTATCCGTCCGGTATGTGACACATGAAAAAGAACTGCTGGAGCCGGATATGATCATTTTGCCTGGCAGTAAAAATACGATGGAAGATCTGCGGTGGCTCAGACAGAGTGGCATGGAGGCGGCGATTTTAAAGCTGCATGCAAGAGGAACCGTTATTTTTGGGATATGCGGAGGATACCAGATGCTTGGGGAAACGATTTCTGATCCCGAACAGATGGAAGCAGGCGGAAGGATCCGGGGCATGGGACTGCTCCCGGTGGACACTGTATTTTCTACAGAGAAGACGAGGACAAGGGTGGAAGGAAGATTTCTGATATCTGGCGGAACGTTTGCAAAACTTTCCGGACTTCCATTCTATGGATATGAAGTCCATATGGGACAGACAATCTCCAGAGGAGAGATGTTAGCAGAACTGACGGAGACTTCCAGACAGAAAGATTCGATCGAGTCTTGTATCGAGTCCGGGAAGCATACAAAAGTGGATGGATGTTGGCACGAAAATGTCTATGGTACTTATGTACACGGAATCTTCGATGGAGAAGGGGTTGTCCCGGTTATCCTCGAGGCGCTTGCAGAACAGAAAGGCATCACACTTTCCGGACTGGGGCAGATGGATTTTGCAGCATGGAAAGAGATGCAGTATGATCTTCTTGCAGATGGATTGCGGGAACATCTGGATATGGATAAAATCTATCAGATTTTAGAAGAAGGCGTATAGAAAGTATATAGAAATAAGTGTATAGAAATAAGAAATTGCAGGTAAGAGAAGGAGACAAGGATGAAGATCACATTGGAAAACGTAGAGCCGGCACAGATCGAGAAAAGGAGCTTTGAGATCATCGGGGAGGAACTTGGAGACCGCACGTTTCCAGAACTGCATGAGCCGATCATTAAAAGATGTATCCACACAAGCGCAGACTTTGATTATGCGGACAATCTGATCTTTTCAGAAGGTGCGGTCGAACAGGCGCTTGCAGCTTTGAAACGCGGAGAAAAGATTGTCACTGACACAAATATGGGAAAAGCGGGGATCAACAAAACGATTTTACATCGTCTTGGCGGAGAGGCTTACTGCTTTATGGCGGATGAAGATGTGGCAGAAGAAGCAAAAGCGAAAAAGGAGACCCGGGCGACTATCAGTATGGAGAGGGCGGCAGAACTGGGAGGGCATCCGATCATCGCGGTCGGAAATGCACCGACTGCACTTGCGCGTCTGTACGAACTGATCCAGGAAAAGAAAATAGCACCGTCCCTGGTCATAGGCGCCCCGGTCGGATTTGTCAATGTGGTTCAGGCAAAAGAGCTGATCATGGAGGCAGAAGTACCATATATCGTAGCAAGAGGAAGAAAAGGGGGAAGCAACATTGCGGCATGTATCTGCAATGCGCTGCTGTATATGATCGAGAGAGAGGGAAGATAAGAAACAGGAGAAAAATGTTCAGATTACATATGGAACACGCGGGAGATCCACAAATGATTTGCAGGATCTCCCGCGTTCATTTTTGCACGCGTGTACGGTATCATGCTGCTGAAAGGGAATGAGACAGTATACGGGGTTCTGTCTGACTTTATTCGGAGCTTAGCACATCCTGGATATGGGAAAGAAACAGTTTTCGGACTGCTTTATATTCTCCAAGTCCTTTCAGGACGCAGGTTACCGGGTATCCAAGCGCCTCAAACTGTGATTTCCAGGAATCTTCTTCTCCTGCCATGTCGTTGACTGCGTGATCGCCTGCCACGATCATAAAGGGAGCAAGAAAAATCTGCTCTGGCTGAAAACGGCTGACAAGACGCAGAAGCGTGTCCATATCCGGGTATGCCTCGACCGTTCCGACAAAGATATTTGCAAATCCCATCTCTTTGAACTGATAGTCCAAAGCAGCATAGACCGTGTTGGCATAGTGTGTTGTGCCATGTCCCATAAGTATGAGAGTCTCTTTTTGGGAGAGAGAAGAGAAACTTTCTGTGATTGTGGTGATCACAGCCCGGTGATCCGCCTCACTTGTCAGAAGCGGAGTGCCAAAACGGATGGAGCGGAAATCTTTCTGAAACGCGAGCGCATGCTCTTTCATCAGGTCATTTTCGATTCCGTTTATGACATGGGTCGGCTGGATGATCACATCCGTGATTCCGTCTGCATGCATCTGTTCCATCGCTTCGGTTACGGTAAAGATCTTTATGTTGTCACGCCTGAAAACTTTTTGAATGATCATTCCGCTTGTCCATGCGCGGTAGATGGAAAAATCCGGGAATGCAGCCGCAATGTCAGACTCGATCATGTCAATCGTGACTGCGCGGGTATCCGAATGGCTTGTGCCAAAGCTGACAACAAGGATCGCTTTTTTTTCAGTAGAATTCATAGTACAGTCCTCACTTTATTATAGAAATTATTATTTGATGATCTGCTTTCGCATATGTTTCCCGGCAGAAGTTTTTATTCCCGACAGATTTTTAAAGTTCTGGCAGATCTTCCAGGAGACGTTCCAGCTCTTTGAAAGTCCGCGGAGCCGGAAGCTTTGGTGATAAAATATGCTTCCGGCACAGCAACTGAAAAAGCGGAAGAACAGAAGGCGGTCTTAAGTTCGTCTGCGAGAGCGCTTCTGTATCCGAGAAAACAGCAAGCGGGGATCCGCTTTTTAAGACACGTCCCTCGTGAAGAAGGATGACCTCGTCCGCCCATGCAAATGCATAGTCGGCGTCATGGGTGGCGACAAGGATCGTACGGTCACCATCGGAGAGACGGTCGATCAGCGCCCGCACGAGATCGGTATGTTTTGGATCCAGTGCGGCGGCAGGCTCATCGAGGATCAGGATTTCCGGCTGCATCACAAGGATATCTGCGATCGCCACCTGTTTTTTCTGCCCTCCGCTCAGTGTGTGGGTCGGTCGGTCCTGAAAGGGAGTGATCTCCAGTTCCGAAATCATATCCGTTACCAGCCGCCTTACAGTTTCTTCCGGAATACCGAGATTTAAGGGACCAAAAGAAATCTCTTCGCAGACACTGGCAGAAAACAGCTGATTATCCGGATCCTGAAATACAATGCCAATCTTACTCCGCAGTGCAAGCAGTTCTCTGCGGGAATAGCCGATTTCCTTTCCGTGAAAGAAAATACTTCCGGAAGAAGGACGGTGGATCCCGTTGCAGCAGAGAAAGAAAGTAGATTTCCCGGATCCGTTGGATCCCATCACGGCAATTCTTTTTCCTTTCTCGATTTTCAGTGAAAAATCGTTGAGGGAAGGGGTCTGTTCTTTCTGATAAGAAAAATATAGATGTTTTGCTTCTAAAATGATTTCTGACATTATGGCAGTCCTTTCGATGAAAGATAAAATAGCAGCAGTGCATAGCTGGCAAGCAGGATGAGATCCTTCTTACAGACGGGATACTGTCTGGAGAGGACACGGATCGTGCCGTCATAGCAACGGGATTCCATCGCATCATAAAGTCTTCCGGATCGTTGGATCGCCCGGATCAACAGAACCGATAACAAAGATCCAAAAGAAGAAAAGGAAGTACGAAAATCCCGGTTGCCAAGTCTTGCCTTCTGTGCCGTGGAAATAGAGGCGGCAAGTTCGGCAAGAAGAAATAAGAACCGGTAGATCAAAAGCATCAGCTCGACGAAAAGGGATGGGCAGTGCAGCCATTTTAAAACAGCGATCAGATCTGTCACCGGTGTGGACAAGGACAAAAAATAAAGGCAGGAGACAGCTCCAAATGCTGTACAGAAGAGCTGGACTGCAAAAAAAAGTGTATCTTGTCCGGCGGTCAGATAAAAATTCCCGAGAGGAATTGCATATCCTGACAGCGGTATTCTGGAAATATTGATCACGGTCGGGAACATGCTCAAAAGAAGAAAGAAAAAAGGGACAGCTAAAAGCCGTATGTAGCGGGCAGCAGGAATGCCGCCCACGCATACGGTTAAAAATCCGGCAGTCACAAAAGTAATCGCTGCGATCACTATGGAGCGGTTCCAGACACAGATAAATAGTGTCAGCACAGTGAAAGCAAATTTTACGCCTGCATGTTTCGCTCTTAAGTTTGAATGATAGCAAAGTGTGTCAATCTCAAACATAGGAAGTCCTTTCCGGTAAAATGATATGATTCGTAATGTAATTAAAAATTTTTTCGCTGCTGTTTTTATCTGGACGGCTGCGAAACTGTCTCAGAATCATGTTTTGCACGTTCTCTCAGAACGCCGAGCAGATAGCCGAAGACTCCTGCGCCAAGTCCTGCCTGAAGGCAGAAGAGAAGACTTTCCGTCTCGCCTCCCGGTGGCTCCAGGACCGGAGAAGTCCATGCCTCGTAATCCGGGTTGATCTCTGTGATGGCAGTTTCTGCTTCTCCGTCGGCGCCTCCGAACTCCGAGCCTTTGTTTTTGTCCATCGTAAGCGGGACTATTGCAATCAGAATACAGAGCAGCAGTAAAATAATGATAGATTTTGCTTTACCTGACATTTGCAGCACCTCCTCTAAAGTATCCAAGTTCAGATAACTCCGATTTTGCGTAAGATTCCAGACTCATGATAACGACAACGGTCAAAAGACCTTCGATGATGGCAAGCGGTACCTGGGTAGCTGCGAAAATCCCCATAAATTTCACTAACGAAGCAGAAAATCCTCCGACTTCAGAAGGATATGCGAGGGCTAACTGGAAGCTTGTGATACAGTAAGTAAATAAATCTCCGAGAGAAGCTGCAAGAAAGATCGTGACCATCCGGTTTAACTTTAATTTCTGACCGATTTTATAAATACCAAAGGTCAGAAGCGGTCCGGCGATCGCCATGGAGAAGGTATTGGCTCCCAGTGTCGTAAGTCCACCGTGCGCAAGGAGCACTGCCTGGAATAAAAGGACGATCAGCCCTAAGATTCCGGCGGCGCATGGGCCAAACAAGATCGCCCCCAGCCCGGTTCCCGTCATGTGGGAACTGCTGCCTGTGACAGACGGGATCTTTAACGCGGATAAGACAAATGCGTAAGCGCCGGCCATTGCCAGAAGGATCAGTGTTTTGCGGTGCTCCCGGATCGTCTTTTTCAGAGAGAAAAAGCCCGCGATCAGAAATGGAATACATAAAATGCCCCACGCGACACAATAAGAGACCGGAAGATAGCCTTCCATGATATGCATCGCATTTGCGGCAGGGTAAATTCCGAAACCGACGGCAAGTGCGGTTGATAAAGTGACAAGTTTCTTTTGTTTTTTGTTCATTGATCATTCCTCCTGCATGTTGTTGCCTGTTACGCAATGTTATCAAGGAACATTGCGTAAGAATAAAGTTTTCATGCAATAAAAAACCTGTCGTGCAGTAAGCAGACAGGCATGCCGATAAAGGGGCTGACACAAACAGACAGACTGACAGAGAAACTTCTTACTCGATTAAAAATAACAACACTTCTCCAAAGATGTCTGCCTTCCGGCCGCCCTCTTTATACACCTAGTCATCGCTCGTAACTATGTGTGAATCTTATGCAGCAGACAGGTCTTCTGACTCAGGCATCAACACCGTCAGCCGCCTTCCCGGTATCCCAGTGGCATATGGACTGACGATTCCTCCAACACAGTGGCGGGACCGTATGAGAATCTCACTCATTTCCCTATTATCCCTTGCGGGCATCTGACTGCACTCAATTATACGAGAAGTGTAGCGTGTTTTGGAAGCTCTGTCAATGATGAATCTTGTAAGAAAACAAGTGTTTTTTACAAACGGACAGTGTGATAAAAATGTTCGTGATATGCGGAAAAAACTCTTGAAAAAAATGTCAAAAAGGAGTATGATGGATACAAATGGTGATAACACTGAATCACAATTACACGGAGGGAAAAAAGAAGATGAACGATAACAAAATGTGGGCACTTGTAAAAGAAACAGCAGCTCCGGGACTTGCATTAAAGAGAGTACCGATTCCGGAAGTTGGTACGAACGATGTGAAGATCAAGATTCACAAGACAGCAATCTGTGGAACAGACGTACATATTTATCAGTGGAACGAATGGGCACAGCATACGATTGCAGTGGGACAGACAGCAGGTCACGAATATGTCGGAGAGATCGTAGAGATGGGATCTGGTGTAGAAGGTTTCAATATCGGCGATATCGTATCCGGAGAAGGACATATCGTATGTGGAAAATGCCGTAACTGTCTGGAAGGACATAAAGAGAACTGTAAAGATGCAAAAGGTGTCGGAGTAAACCGCGAT
>JAPFCT010000119.1 GCA_026169575.1 Faecalimonas sp. | reverse complement strand
TAGAAAATGTAAAAGATAATTTGGATCAGACAATCTATAAAACGATTATACCAAGAAATATCAGACTGGCGGAAGCGCCAAGTCATGGATTGCCAATCAATATTTATGACCCAAAATCATCAGGAGCCGAAAGCTATATGCTTCTGGCAGAAGAAGTGATTCATAAAGGAGAAGAATAATGGCAGTAAAAAGAGGAGGTCTTGGGAAAGGGCTGGACAGTTTGATCCCGGATCATAAACCAAAGGCAAGTGTAAATAAGGAAAAAGCAAGTGAGTCAGCTGCGAAAAAAGAAAAAGCCGAAATGCCTGTTGCTGCAGAACAAAAGGTAAAGATAACAAAAGTAGAGCCAAATCATACTCAGCCAAGAAAAAATTTTGATGAAGATTCTTTGATTGAATTGGCAGATTCTATCCGGCAGTTTGGAATACTTCAGCCGCTTCTTGTTCAGAAAAAAGATGATTACTATGAGATCATCGCAGGAGAGAGAAGATGGCGCGCTGCAAAGATGGCGGGATTGAAAGAAGTTCCGGTGATCGTAAGAGAATATTCACATCAGGAAATGGTAGAGATCGCATTGATTGAAAATATTCAACGGGAAAACTTAAATCCGATCGAAGAGGCTCAGGCATTTAAAAGACTGCTGGAAGAATTTCAATTGAAGCAGGATGAGGTGGCAGAACGTGTTTCAAAGAGCAGAACAGCGGTTACAAATTCTATGCGTTTGCTGAAACTGGATGGCAAGGTGCAGCAGATGATCATTGATGATATGATTTCTACGGGCCATGCAAGAGCACTGCTCGCAATTGAGGATAAAGAACAGCAGTATATTCTCGCCAATAAGATTTTTGATGAAAAGCTGAGTGTGCGTGATACAGAAAAACTTGTAAAAGCTTTGAAAACACCGAAGAAAGAAAAAGTAAAAAAGGATAATGCAAATGATTTTATTTACCGGGATCTGGAAGAAAAAATGAGAACAGTGATCGGGACAAAAGTAAGTGTCAATCAAAAATCAAAAGGAAAAGGGAAAATAGAAATTGAATATTATTCCGATGAAGAGTTGGAACATATATTTGAGATGATCATGTCTATCCATCAGTAAAAATATGGTGTGAACCATTTGAAAAGGAGGAAACATGGAAGACAGTTTACTATTTCATCTTGGATTTGATCCAGTATTTCTTTTACTTGCGTTGCTGATTTTGATCGTGATCTTATTTGTATTTATCATAAATATTAATATGAAATATAATCGATTAAAAAACAGTTACAATGCATTTATGAAAGGTAAAGACGGACGGTCGATGGAAAAGAGTATTACCGACCGGTTAGATGAAATTGATAATTTATCCCACATGGCAAAGTTAAACCGGCAGAACATAAAAGAGATTTACCGGAGACTGGAAGGAAATTATCAGAAGATTGGAATTGTCAAGTACGATGCATTTCAGGAAATGGGAGGAAATCTCAGCTTTGTACTGACATTGCTTGATGCAAATGATAATGGTTTTATTCTGAATGCGATGCACAGCCGGGAAGGCTGCTATAACTATATTAAGGAAATTGTAAAAGGTGAAAGTTATGTGGAATTGTCATCAGAAGAAACAGAATCATTGGAGAAAGCAATTTTCCAGGAAGCATATGCACTCAAAGATATTGCAGATTTAAGAAAATAAGAAGGTATGAGGAGAAAGATACATGTTAGATATTAAATTTTTAAGAGCAAATCCGGATATTGTAAAACAGAATATTAAAAACAAATTTCAGGACACTAAACTTCCGCTTGTAGATGAAGTGATCGCACTGGATCTGAGAAACAGAGAAATCAAGCAGGAAGTAGAAGCGCTTCGTGCAGAGAAAAACAAAATTTCCAAAATGATCGGAGCATGTATGGCTCAGGGCAAGAAGGAAGAAGCGGAAGAGTATAAGAGACAGGTGTCTGCCCAGGGTGACACGATCGAGAAACTTTCTGTGGAAGAAAAAGAAGTAGAAGAGAAGATCAAGACAATTATGATGACAATTCCAAACATCATTGATCCATCTGTTCCGATTGGAAAAGATGACAGTGAAAATGTGGAGTTAGAAAGATATGGAGAGCCGGTCGTACCGGATTTCGACATTCCATATCATACAGAAATTATGGAAAAATTTGACGGCATTGATCTTGAAAGTGCAGGAAAGGTAGCAGGAAACGGTTTCTATTATCTGATGGGAGATATCGCCAGATTACATTCTGCAGTGATTTCTTATGCGCGTGACTTCATGATCGACAGAGGATTTACTTACTGTATCCCTCCATTTATGATCCGCAGTAATGTTGTGACGGGCGTTATGAGCTTTGCGGAGATGGATTCTATGATGTATAAGATCGAGGGAGAAGACTTATATCTGATCGGTACAAGTGAACATTCTATGATCGGAAAATTTATCGATACGATGCTTGACGAAAAGACATTGCCGAGAACATTGACCTCTTATTCTCCATGTTTCCGCAAGGAAAAAGGAGCACACGGAATCGAGGAGAGAGGTGTTTACCGTATCCACCAGTTTGAAAAACAGGAAATGATCGTTGTCTGCAAACCGGAAGAAAGCATGAAATGGTATGATGTGATGTGGAAAAACACAGTGGATCTGTTCCGTTCTCTTGATATTCCGGTTCGTACACTGGAATGCTGCTCCGGAGACCTTGCAGATCTGAAAGTGAAATCTGTCGATGTAGAGGCATGGTCACCAAGACAGAAAAAATATTTTGAAGTCGGAAGCTGTTCTAATCTCGGGGATGCCCAGGCAAGAAGATTAAATATCAGAGTAAAAGGCGAGGATGGAAAATATTTCGCTCACACATTGAACAACACAGTCGTTGCGCCACCTAGAATGCTGATCGCATTTTTGGAGAATAACCTTCAGGCAGATGGTTCTATCAAGATTCCTGCTGCATTACAGCCATATATGGGTGGTAAGACTGAAATCAGATAGAGGAAAAAAGCGTGCATCAATATTTAAAAGCAATTGGATTTGATCATCTGAAAACAAAGAAAGAACTAAAAGAAGTTCTTCAAGATACAAAAGAAAATTTTACAAGCTACGAAATCACAGACAGTGCAGAAAGCGAGAAATTCTGTGAATACCGGAAAGAATATTCAGAAGATATGGGGATCATTCTTTGTGGTGACTGTGAAGAAGAAACATTTGAGATGGAATACTACTTCCCTTATTTAAAGGGGAGTGGTATTACTTCTTATGAAGATATCATTGTGGAAAAGAAAATTGACCGTGAGATGTATCTTGGAATATGTGAAGATGTCCGGGTGGGCATCAGTCTTATCTTTCATCTGATCAATGGGATGGAATACCGGCAGGTGAAAAATGCCGGCGGAGTCTCTAAACGGTCGACTTCTCTGACACTTTCTGCGATGGCGCTTTCGGGAAACGTTCTGCTTCCGATCAAGAAAAATGATTATCAGATTCAGAGCCAGCAGGAGGAAGCAAGAAACCGTATGTTGCTTTTAAGCGCTGCAAAAAGCGGCGATGAGAAAGCGATGGAAAGTCTGACATTGGATGATATGGATACTTATTCAAAAGTTTCAAAAAAGCTGATGACAAACGATGTATATACGATCGTGGATACATATTTTATGCCTTATGGTGCGGAATGCGATCAGTATTCGATCCTGGGAGAAATCTTAAAGATCCGCGAATGTAGAAACGAGAAAACAGGAAAAGAAATCTATGTTTTTACCATGGATGTCAATGAACTGAGATTTGATGTCTGCGTACCGAAAGATAAAGTGTTCGGAGTCCCGGAGGTGGGGCGCAGATTCAAAGCAAATATCTGGCTGCAGGGGATGATCAATTTCCAATAAGGGCAATAAAGAAAACTGATTAAAAAGTTTTGAAAAGTTTTAAAATGGGTATTTTAAAATTCAGAATTATTTGGTATACTAATAACAGCGTGAAAAAAACATATTGCTTTGTTTCGGCAAAGCAGATGCATGTTCCCTTAGTTAAATGGATATAACAAGTGCCTCCTAATTGGCAGATAGTTCAAATCCAACGCTAAGATTCAATTCTAAAATATTAGCACAGCGTAATATCTGGAAAACGCTGTAAATACAAGGGTTGTAACAGTTAAATAAAACTGTTATAATATATAAAGTGTCTCTGTAGCTCAGTGGATAGAGCGATGCCCTCCTAAGGCATGCCAGCGGAGGTTCGACTCCTCTCAGGGACGCTAGAAGCGCCATAAACACTAGGTTTTATGGCGTTTTTCTTTTGAAAAACGTTCTTAAAATCTGTTGAATTTCCTGCTAAGAGGAATCGAACTATTTTTCCATGTTGTGCTAATAAAATTGACATCGTGCTAATTAGAAAAATTGATAGATTTTTTGCTAATACTATTTTGCTAAGAGCTGGGCGAGTGTAGATGCCAGTTCCGGTGAGTTTTGTAGTTGCTGTATCAGCGCATTTACGTCAAAGGCTGCCGGATTTGTTTCTCCTGTAACATTTGTTGTATTTTCGGTAGGCGGATTGTGTTTTCGTAAATCGACACCACCATAGAAAGCAGCTTCAAATTTTTGAGCATTGATTTTTCTGTCTTCATCAAGGATATGCGAATATACTTCTGTAATCATATCTGTCTGGGCATGTCCGGTATCTCCCTGAGTCGCTTTAATATCTCCGTGGTTTAGCTTCAGCTTATAAGTTGTGCTGGAGTGTCTGAGCGAATGAAATACGACATTCGGAAGTTTTGCTCTGGTTCTCAATTCCTCAAATGATTTCAATAATACTCTTCCTTCACATGGACGTCCATTTGCAAGAGCTATTACGAGATTAAAATCTTTGTATTCTTCCCCTAGAAATTCTTTTAGTTCATCCTGTCCTTTTTTCCAATCTCTTAAAATATAAGCCAATGTTTTTGGAATCCATACGCGCCGGATACTGCTGTCTGTCTTTGGCTTTTTTAAAACAACGCGTGTTGAGGTGTTTGGCATAAGCGGAGGAAAGATATAGTAAACATCTTTCTGATCCAACTGTTCGAGTGCGCGTTTAGAAGCTCTTGTCAATTCCTGCTTAATATCAAGATAAGCGTTGTCTGAAGCAATGTCTTCATCAGAAATATGCACGTTATCCCAAGTAAGTCCTAGAATTTCCCCTTCTCTCATCGAGCAGGCGAAAGCAAGGTTGATTGCAACGTACAATTTTCCATCCCGGCATTCTTGTAATGCCTTATTGATGGTTTCAGCATCCCAAATGTCACGTTTTTTGTATTTTATTTTTGGGAGTGCATCACTTAATTTAAACGGATTTTTTCCAACAAGCTCCCATTTGACTGCCTGACCAAAAGCACATGACAGTAACTTGAAAATTTTTTCAATCGTTTGTGCAGGTAAGTATTTACTTTTTGGCTTTTTATTGCGAACAATCACCGGTGTTGTTTTTTTCAAAGTATTATAATATTGATCAACAAATTTTCGGTTCACATTTTGGATAGGAACGGAGCCGATGATGGGATTGATATAATTACTGATAAGACTCAGGTTACCATCATACGTGCTAAGACTCCAGTTTTTCTCACCATATAAAGTGACGAAATCATATAAGAATTCTTCGACAGTCTGCGTTGTTGGTGCAATGAAAGTTCCATTCTCTTGCTGACTCTCGACTTCTATCTTTCGTTTGTTCGCATCTTTGTAGGAAGTGAAACTTTCCCACTTCTGCTTTTTCTCACCACTTTCATTTTCATAATAATAAACTACAGAATAATTCTTTTTACGCTTAATAATAGTTGCCATACGTTTTCTCCTTAATCTGGTTTGGCATTCATCCAATCCTCAAAGGAGTCTTTGTTGATTCGTATAATTCTGCCGATCCTTTTGGTGACAAACAAATTCTGTTCACATAGTTTGTAAGCAGTCTTTTTGCTGACACCTAAAATCGTAGCAATCTCTTTTACGGAATAGGTACAGGGACTCTCTGGAAGAACACCTGAATATTTGTCATTCTTCTCAACTGTCATATAAAATCCTTTCTCAACGACAGTAGGGAGAAAACGTATCACCTAAGCATAGCTCTATTATACGTTTTCCTCATGTCGTTGTAAAATGTGAATATAAAAAAATTTTTATTTGCGATAATGTGGAAAACTTCCGGAGAATCGTTTCCTATGCCCTGTTTCATGCACGTAGAAGGCGATACTATGTAATCATCAAGCTGCAGGCGAGCGTCTATGCACACTATCTGCAGCACCTATATACCTTCTCCGGAAGGGTATGAAGTTATCAAGGTACAAAATCGCAAAAGCGATTTTAAAAAGATTTTCAATAAGTAATTAACGAAAAAAATTAGAAATTGGGTAAATTTGAAAAAATTCTTTGAAAAAATGAAAAAAGCTGCCAATCGGCAGCTCAAATACAGTAATATACTATTTAGAAGTGAGACGATTTAAGAGTGGAATCAGTGCAAGAAGATCGTCGTCATCCAACTGTTTGATAAGATCAGATGCTTTTGTATGAAGCGGTGGATTTGTAATATCCGGATCAAAGAATTGCGCCGGGGTAATCTCAAAGTATTCACAGATCTCCAGAAAATTTTCCATGGTCGGATTATTCCGTCCAGAAGAAAGAGACTGGATATAACTTTTGTTCCTACCCAGATCCAAGCTCATTTGATATTCCGATACATTCTTTTTCAGCCGTAGTTCCGTAATACGGTTGGCAATAAACATCTTGTCCATAACTTTACACCTCTTGATTTATTTTAAACTATTTACGGATAGCAAATTACGGAATAAAATAGAAGTATTAGAATAAATAGAGTAAAATATACGGAATAAAAGCGTAATTTCATGTTTTAAAACAAAGATTGAGTATGTGAGTACTTTTTTTTGATTGTGGGAATGATAGAAACAAAGGAAGTGGAGTCATTATGAAAATTGAGGGAACAAGGGAAGAAATCGCCTGGGTGAAAGAGGCAATCAAAAATAGTTGCAGCTGTTGTCCGTTTCTGGAATCCTGCAATCAACAGGCAAAAGAAGAAGGTGCAAATGGAAACCTAAAATCATGTGAAGAATTCTTGCAGCACAAGATAGAGTATGTTGTAGAAAATGAATAACTATATATAGGATTATATAAATTGACAATCACTATATCTTGTGCTAGTATAATGATATAGTTTATTTTTATGCATACCCGTTATGGGGAGTTTGTGGATTTGTCAGAATCCCAAAACTCAAGGACGGCTGAAAAAGCTGTCTGCATAAGTTGTTTATGTTTGTATAAAGTGTCACTATCTGTCTGTTATGGACAATAGCGGCACTTTTGTTTTTTAGGTAAGAATACCAGTAAATCAGGAATGACCAGAGAATATCAGGTTCTCTTTTCATTCCTTTTTTTGTGCCTAAATATAGGGCATTTTAGAAAATGCCAGATACAGCATGGGCTGTTTATGGAATAAAACATATTTTAAGAAAGGTGGTACACACAAATGAATGAAACAAGAATCTATGCAGATGCGTTTGAAACGACATTTGCAAACACAAAGGAAATGCTGGAATTTCTGGCAGAACGGGCGAAGGCTTCCCAGTGGATCCGTAAGCCGACCAGGATGCTGCGGCTGGTTCCCCTTGAGAAAGAGGCGGAAACGATTGAGAAAGCCTGTACAAAGCAACTGGAAGGAATTGTAGAGGATACGGAGAAGAATACCCAGTTGGTATTAAAGATCAATGGGGAAGTGTATCCTGTCCGGGATTGTGCTATGCACACGATCTTGAAAAGAGCCGGTGTCAGCGGTACAGGCTTACGGAAGCTTGAAAAGGCTACTTATGCGAAAGTAATCAATTATTGCCTGAAAGTCGCAAGAGGGGATGCCCTGATTAAGATAGCCGATGGGAAGGTATCTGCTGTACATGGAGGGGATGAGCATGATTATTGCGTCCTTGATATGGAGGCAGTATTTTCTATGACCTGTGATTATCTGAAGGCACATTTTAGTGGCAGCGCTTATCTGGAAGGTTCTGGAACCTACGACCATTCCATTGCATCCGCTATGTGGACATTGGAAGGAAATCAGGAACTTTTGGATACCTACCGAAAGGCATTAAAGGATCATGACCTGGAAGATAAGGCTCTTGCACCGGCACTCAGGCTTACTACTTCAGATGTGGCAGCCAGTGGTGCAAATCTGTATCCGATGATGACATCAAAAACTAACAATCGCACGATTAGTCTAGGGAGTCCGATTAAACTGTCTCATGACAAGGGAGCAACACTTCAGGATTTTCGGAAGAATCTGGACAAAATTTTTTCCAGGTATCAGGAGGCAATGAAAGGAATTTCTTCTTTGATGGATATTGAAATTGAAAATCCAGTAAATTGTCTGTATCTGGTAATGAAGGAAATTAAGATCAGCCAGAAGATTCGTAACGAAGTAGTAGAACAATATGTTGCCCAGTATGGAGAAGATCCTTGTACGGCTCATGACCTTTATTATGCCATCAATGAGGCATCTTTTTTTGCAGCTTGTGAAGGTTTTTCCGGAAGCCGAATTCTAAAACTGGAAGAAGATATTGCCAGAACATTATCTATGGATTGGAGGACATTTGACGTTATTGGAGCAATCAAATTATAAGGAGGACAAAGAAATGAGTTTAGCATTGAATTATGAACCGGAAGTTGTTGTGAATATTGAGCCACTTACAAGAGAGGAATGGCTGGATTACCGAAGACTTGGGATTGGTGGAAGTGATGTAGCCGCTATTATGGGAATCTCACCCTTTGCAACCATAAAAGATCTCTATTACGACAAAATTGGTGTAAAACCAATGATTGATGAAGGAGAAAGTAACTGGGTGGCAAAAGAAGTGGGACATCGTTTGGAAGATCTGGTAGCCATGATCTTCTCAAAAAAGACTGGATTAGAAGTTTTTCCTGTCCGGAAGATGTTCCGGCATCCCTTCTATCCGTTCATGCTTGCGGATGTAGATTATTTTATCCGGTTTCCGGATGGAAGTATCGGAATCTTGGAATGTAAAACCGGTAATTACAATGCCAAAGATAAATGGGCAGATGACGGAATCCCAGAAAACTATGTTCTTCAGGTAAGGCATTATATGGCAGTGATGAACATCAAGAAAGCCTATATCGCCTGCTTGTACGGAAATAATGAGAATGAATTTGTTTACCGTTTTCTGGAGCGTGACGAGATGGAAGAACAGGAACTGATTGACCAGGAAGAGTACTTCTGGCATGAGTATGTGGAGAAAAAGGTGGAGCCGCCTTATAACGGGAAAGCAGATCTGGTTTTAGCCAGTATCCGGAGGTACAAAGGTTTTGCGGATAAGACCATTCCTGAAATTACGATTTCCGGGCTGGAGTCAAGAAGTCTGGAGCGCTTTCTGATGTTAGCGGAGGAAAAATCACAGTTGGAACGAAGAAAAAAGGAAATTGATGCAGAGCAAAAAGCATTGAGTGTTCCTTTTGTGGAACTTCTCGGTCAGGGCTGCAAAGCAGTGATGGAGGACGGAAGCTCTCGTTACAAGATCACATACAATCCAACCATCCGTACCCAGATTGGAAAAGAACAGATGGAGAAATTAAAGATCCAGCATCCGGATATTTATGAGGAATACGCCAGTACCTCAGAGAGCCGGACATTTCGGATTAAGAAGGAGGCAGCGTAATGTTAGATGGAAAAAGAGCATATATCTGCTCCCCGCTGTCTGCGACTACAAAAGAAGTCAGACAGCAGAATATGGAAAAAGCAAAGTTTTATCTGATGCAGATCAAACGGCTTTATCATTGTCGTACTTTTGCATCCCATGCACATCTTCCCCTTATGTTGGATGATGAGATTCCAGAAGAACGGGAGGCAGCGTTACAGATTGGTATGATCCTGCTTACGTTGTGTGATGTGGTGGTTGTCTGCGGACCGTATATAAGCGCCGGAATGGCAGGCGAGATAAAGGCTGCATTTGAAAAAGGCAAGGAGGTGTATTGGTACGACGGAATCAAGTATCCCGGTGAATTGATAAAGATAGAAAATTGGAGGGAAATAAACGATGAGGTGCAGATACATACGTAAGATTTTTCAAAATGAGGAGAATGGGTATACCATAGCTGTTTTTTCTACCCAGGATACCAGCGTTCCTTTGTCTGCCAGAGACAAATTCTGGTCCGCAAAGAAAGTCATTGCGTTTACTGCCATCGGTTATGATCTTCCGCTTTCGGATGAAATTGAAGTGGAGATGGAGGGAAACTGGGAATCCAGTACTCATGGACTTCAATATAAGGTGGAAAGCTTTTTGGAAGTTGTACCAAGAACCAGGGAGGGTATCTTAGGATACCTCTCCTGCGGTTCTGTAAAAGGTGTTGGACCGAAAATGGCGGAACGTATTGTCGATCAGTTTGGATTGAATACGTTGGAAATTATGGAAAAGACACCGGAGAAGTTACTGAAGGTACGGGGGATTTCAAAGAAAAAGCTGGATGGCATCATGGAATCCTTTGGGAAGAACCAGGTATTCCGGGAATTGATGACCTTTTTAGCTCCTTTTCATGTGACACCCAAGAAGGTAAATATGATCCTGAAACAATATCAGGACCGTTCGATGGAGATTATCCGCAAACAGCCGTATGCCCTGTTTCATGTCAAAGGCTTTGGCTTTCTTACAGTGGATGCGATTGCAAGACAATGCGGAGCATCGCCCAATGATCCCATGCGGATTTCCGGCTGTATCAGTTATGTGCTGAACGAAGAAATGCGTCAGAACGGACATCTGTATTTGAAACAGGATGCACTGATCAAAAGCGTCTTAAATCTTCTCAATGAAGACCAGACACTTGATCAGATCACAGAGCCGGAAATAAATGGTGTTTTGTATCGGTTAGCGGTACAGCATAGTATTGTTGTAGATGATGACCGGATTTACCGGGTAACACAGTATGAGGAAGAACGAAGGACAGCTATGATGATTGCAAAGAGACTGATGAAACAGATTCCGGCTGAATCCATAGAAAAAGAACTGGAAGAGGCACAGAAGGTTCTGGGCATTACGTTATCGGACTGTCAGAAAGAGGCGGTCCGTATGGTGTTTAGAAGTCCTATCAGTATTATTACCGGAGGTCCGGGAACCGGCAAGACAACGGTTTTAAAAGTCATTTTGTATATCCATAAGGAGAAATACAAAACGGAAGTACAACTCATGGCACCGACGGGACGAGCTGCAAGAAGGATGGCAGAAAGTACAGGACATGAAGAGTCCAGCACGATGCACATGGCATTAGGGCTTTATGGCGATGAGGAATATGAACCGATGCTGGAGGAATTATCTGCAGAATTTGTAAACGTAGATGAGTTTTCCATGGTGGATATGCACCTCGCTTATGAATTTTTCAGCAAGGTAAAACCAAGTGCCAGAGTGCTTCTAGTAGGAGACATCCATCAGCTTCCTTCTGTTGGAGCCGGAGAAGTGTTCCGTCAGTTGATTCTGTGTGGGAAGATCCCGGTAACAACTTTAGATTTAGTATACCGACAGGGGAAGAACAGCAACATTGCTCTTAATGCAAAATTGATGCAGCAAGGACGTACTGACTTGATAGAAGGGGAAGACTTCCAGATGATTGCCTGCAAAGGTGCAGAAGAGGCAGCTCAAATTGTTAAGGAATTGTATGTAAAAGAACTTGCAGTACATGGCATGGATCAGGTGCAGATTTTGTCACCTTATAAGGTGCGAAGTGCCGCAGGGGTAATAGAAATCAATCGGACTATACAGGATTTGGTGAATCCGCCCATCTCTGGGAAAAAGGAACTCCATATCCATGACCATATCTTCCGGGAAGGGGACAAAGTTCTCCAAAATAAGAATACGGAAGTTGCCAGTAATGGGGATATGGGGATCCTTACCGAAATATCTGAAGATGAGGATAACAACCCACTTGCCAGAATCGTATTTCCGGATGGACGCAGCGTGTTATATGAAGCAGATCAGATGGATATGGTGGAACACGCAAATGCAATCACCATACATAAGAGTCAGGGAAATGAGTGCCAGGTAGTGATCATTCCATGGGTGTGGGCATTTTACAAGATGCTGAAACGAAATATCCTGTATACCGGAATCACCAGAGCCAAACAGAAGGTTTATCTTGTAGGAGAGAAAAAGGCGATTACGGTAGCCATCAAACAGGAAAGTACCGGCACGAGGAATACCATACTGGCAGAACGGATCCGATATTATTGTGATATATACCAGAAACCGACGCAGCGTCAGCCGAAAATGGAGCAATTACGACTGGCAGTTTAAAAAATTTTTTTAAAAATGACCAAGATTGAGAATCGGCGGATAATTATTATATAGAGAGATCATTTCTGCCGGTAAAAAGAAAGGAGTAGGCAATGACCGAATTATTATATAACAAATCAAAGGCAGTAGCAGCATTAAACAAGGTAGAAGGGTTCAATCCGTTGGAACTTGCCCGGAGAATTTCCAATGAGGGAGAGGCGGAACAGTTATATCTGGATGTGAAATACCGGAAACTTTGGTTCCGGCTTTTAAATCCGACAGGGAAAATTATCAGTAACATCATTAGTCTGACAGAGAATATGGCAGTTGTGGAGGCAAGAGTCTATCTGGATAAATGTGACCAGAAGGAAGATTGTGTGGGAAATTCCTACGCACAGCGGTTTCGCACCGCGGATCCGAAGTTTGGTGACAAATTTCTGGAACTTGCAGAGACAGCAGCTACCGGACGTGCATTAGCAGATGCCGGATATGGTGTACAGTTTGCCGATGTGGGGGAAGAAAATGATCCCCTGCAAGTGGACGCAGGTATTCCAGTACCACCGAATCTGGAAACTTTGCAGCCAAATGGAACCATGCAGATGCCGGTAAATTCCGGACAGACACCAAACAATGGGATGGCAGCAAATGTGGCACAGAATATGGGAACCGGACAGGCAGGTGTCCATACGGCAGCTCCGGATCTTTCAGCAGCACCGCCAATACAAGGGGCAACACCGATGATGGAACAGCTTTATCAGAATGCTCAGGCGAATGGAAATACTATCGGTGGCATGAATGGTATTCCAACGTTACAAAACCAGGCATTGGATCCTAAGCTTCCGGCGGAAGAATTGGTCAACCGTATGACCTATGAACAGGCACTCAGTGTGACGGTTACCTGTGGGAGATTGAAGAATAAGACTATGGGACAAGTTGCAATGGAGAGTCCGTCCAGTTTAGGCTGGTATGCCAATGAGTACAGTGGAAAAGACCATCTGATGATAGCTGCAGCAAGGGTGATTCTTCAGCGAGCATTGCCGATGGCTGGTTAATTATGCTTCCCACAGTCTTAACAGGCTGTGGGAGAAAGGAGGAGACAGAGAATGTACGATATGACAGGGTTTGATTACGATATTTCTGATGTAGTCAACTTGTTAAAACTACAGGTAAGACATAAGAATTCTGTCTCTCTGGATGTGAACTGCCCTTTTTGTGGGGAAACAAAAGGAAAGATGAATGTCAACCTGCGAAAAAATGTATTCCGGTGTAACCGATGTGATGTATCTGGCGGTATGTTGGATCTGTACGGAAGACTTTATGGTGTGAATACTTCAGAGGCAAACCGACAAATACGCGAAGCGCTTGGAAAAGGAGAATATCGGACGGATTATATCGTGGCAGAACAAAAAGAAATAGAACCAGAGATTATTCTTGCGGAACTTGCGGATGCTGAAACGATAGACCGGACTTATTCCCGGATGCTTTCGCTTATGATTTTAAATGAACAGCATAAGGAAGATTTGTTAAAACGAGGACTTACTTTAGAGCAGATCGAAGGACAGAGGTACCGAAGTGTGCCATTGTTTGGAATTAGAAGTCTGGTAAGGAAACTGCAGGATGAAGGGTTGGTTGTTAAGGGTGTCCCAGGATTTTACGAGGGTGAAAACGGAGAATGGACCATCAATTTTTCTCCAAAGAACTCCGGTATCCTGATTCCAATTCTGTCCATGCAGGGAAAAATCCAGGGCTTTCAAATCCGGTTAGATCATGTGGTCGAGGGTAGAAAATATATCTGGCTATCCAGTGTAAAATTCAAAAATGGTGTATCCTCCGGAAGCCCGGTACATGTGATTGGAGATTTGAATGCTTCTGAGGTCTATTTGACTGAGGGAGCATTAAAGGGAACCATTGCACATTTTCTGTCCGGAGATACCTTTGTCTGTGTGGCAGGGGTAAACCAGTATCGTAATGCAAAACCGGTACTGGAGGCATTTAGACAGCGAAATCTTCAGCATCTATTTGAAGCCTACGATATGGATAAGAAAATGAAAGTCCTTTGTGATGGGAATTACAGCAAGTGTGAAAGCTGCAGGCAAAAGGGCAGAGACGGTTACTGTCAGCATAAACTGCAGAAACGACAAATTATCCAAAATGGATGTAAGAAGGTGTATGAGATTTGTCAGGAACTATCCATTTCTATGAGCCGTATGGTCTGGGATATGGACGACTCCGGAGAATGGAATGGACAGATTAAAGGAATTGATGATTATTACTATTCAAAAAAGAAATGATAAGAGGACAGTCGGGGCTTTTGCTCCGGCTGGAAAAGAAGAATTTACATGAAACGAAATAAAATCTATATGATGTGCATGATATTAGCCGGAATACTGTTCTTTGGTTCCGTAGGTGCGATTGTACGTATCTGCATGAGTTATCGAGAAGGAGAACAGGCCTACGAAGAACTTGAAGAATATATCCGGGAGCCTGAAAGTACAAAAGAGCCGGAAGAGGAGAAGTCTTCTGAGGAAAATTCAGCGTTTCCATTTCTTCAGGTGGACTTTGTGAGTCTGCAAAGCATCAACCCGGAAGTCATTGCCTGGATACAGATTCCGGCGCTTGACATCAGTTATCCTGTGGCAAAAGGAACGGACAATGCCTACTATCTCCATCACATGATCAATGGAGAAACGAATAAAAGCGGCAGTATATTTATGGATTATCATAACCAGGAGGATTTTACGGATCGGAATACCATCATCTATGGACATAATATGCGGGATGGGAGCATGTTCGGAACCTTGGAAAAATATCAGGATCCAGGAGTTTACGATGTGTATCCGAAGTTTTATGTTTATGTGCCGGGCTATGTATATGAATATCACATTTTTTCTTGTTACGCAGCTCCGGTAAATAATGCAGCGTACACATATTCTTTTCCGGATGTGAAAGACTATCAGGATTTTTTAGGAGTGATACAGGCAAGTTCAGAATATGATACGGGAATACCGGTATCAGAAAAGGACAGGATAATTACGTTATCTACCTGTGTAAATACGCGGAAAGACTATCGGTATTTGGTACATGGAAGACTGGATCAAAAAATTAGTATGGAGGAATCATAAAGATGTTAGATTATGAATACATAAATGTGCTGGCAGATATTCTTTTGGATGAAACGTGCAGCGAAAAAGAACGAAAGATGCGGTTTGAACTTGTTAAAAAAATACAAGGGAGAGCGCAATATTATTTAGAAAGGGGCTTCTTACCACAAGTGGTAGAGGCTTTTTTTGCGGAAAAAATGGAAGGTATATCAAAAGTGTTTACGCAAAAAGATGCAGAACTTTTTCTGAAACCAAGCACTCCGCAAGTGCAGTATGGCGATATTACGACACCGAACCGACCATTTTATTCTGAAGCGGAAGAACTGATGCTTTGGTCTGAAACATCTTATCGTGGTCCTTTGGTTCCTGCGGGTAATAAGCGGTATCAGGAATTGTTTCAGAAGATAATGCCAAAAGAAGCAGCGTTTTTATAAAGTATGTGTAAGAAAGAAAAGGGTATCCTGTCTGTGGTATGAACTGCAGGCGGGATATTTTTTTGTAATAAGTTGCGTTATACGGAATCTATACGTACAGAATAAGTATCAAGAATAAAGGAGAGATGCTTTTATGATAAGAAAGTTACGAATTGCAGTTGACCATGGAAACAAAAATATGAAGACCTGCAACCAGGTTTTTACTACCGCACTGATTACACAGGATAAGAAACCTGCCAGGGGAGAGGAATATATTTTCTATGAAGGAAAGTATTACCTGCTCAGTAACAGGAGGATTCCTTACC
>JAPFCT010000216.1 GCA_026169575.1 Faecalimonas sp. | reverse complement strand
TTCTGATACTGCTTCACGATCGCACTCTTTGGTTCTGTCAAAATACGGATCAGCGCATCTTCGTCAAGCTGTTCTAAAGTTACTGTCACCGGAACTCGTCCTACAAGTTCCGGAATCAATCCAAATTTCACAAGATCCTGCGGAAGCACCTGGCTCAACAGCCTGTCCTTATCATGTTCATTGGCACCTGTCATCTTAGAATTAAACCCGATTGATTTCTTATCCACGCGAGACTCTATGATCTTCTCAATGCCCTCAAAAGCTCCTCCGCAGATAAACAGAATATTTGTCGTATCGATCGGGATCAGTTCCTGGTGCGGATGCTTTCTTCCTCCCTGCGGCGGAACAGACGCAACTGTTCCCTCCAGGATCTTCAAGAGCGCCTGCTGCACTCCCTCTCCCGATACATCTCTTGTGATCGACGGATTTTCTGACTTTCTCGTAATCTTATCAATCTCATCGATATAGATAATTCCATACTCTGCACGTTCAATATCGCCGTCTGCCGCCTGAATGATCTTCAGAAGAATGTTTTCCACATCTTCTCCTACATACCCGGCTTCTGTCAGTGCAGTCGCATCTGCGATCGCAAACGGTACATTCAGGATCTTTGCAAGTGTCTGCGCGAGAAATGTCTTTCCACATCCGGTCGGTCCCAACATCAGAATATTGCTCTTCTGCAGTTCTACACCAAGATCTTTCTCTGCCATAATTCTTTTGTAATGATTATACACGGAGACTGCCAGCACTTTCTTTGCCTCGTCCTGCCCGATTACATAGTCATCTAAAAATGCTTTGATCTCTTCCGGCTTTAACAGATTGATTCCGCCGAATTTGCCCTCATCTTCATAAGCAAACTCTTCTTCTATAATTTCCGCACATACATCAATACACTCATCACAGATATATGCCCCGTTCGGTCCCGCGATCAGCTTGCGGACCTGTGCCTGTGTCTTGTTGCAGAACGAACATCTTATCAGATCATCGCCCATTTTTCCTGCCATATGCTCACCTCATTTTTACACGGAAAGGGGATGCTCACCCGGAACAACCCCTCCTTAGTCTAATGCTTAATAATTACTTCGTCAATCAGTCCATATGCCTTTGCTTCTTCTGCGGACATATAGTTATCTCTCTCTGTGTCTACTTCGATCACAGATAAATCCTGACCAGTATTTTCTGCTAAAATTTTGTTTAATTTCGTGCGGGTCTTTAAGATATGGTCAGCTACGATCTTAATGTCTGTCGCCTGCCCCTGCGCACCGCCTGAAGGCTGGTGGATCATGATCTCCGCATTCGGAAGAGCATATCTTTTTCCTTTTGCTCCCCCGGCTAATAAGAAGGCTCCCATACTTGCCGCCATACCAATACATGTTGTTGATACGTCACATTTGATAAACTGCATTGTATCATAGATTGCCATTCCTGCCGTTACCGAGCCACCCGGACTGTTGATGTAAAGATGGATGTCTTTCTCCGGATCCTCTGCCTCTAAAAATAATAACTGGGCAACGATCACACTCGCAGACACATCGTTTACTTCTTCTCCGAGAAAAATAATTCTGTCTTTTAATAGTCTTGAATAAATGTCGTAAGAGCGTTCTCCCCGGCTTGTTTGTTCAATGACATAAGGTACTAAGCTCATGTATATCCCTCCTATTTTTTTGCAATGCCAAAATGAATTAAGCTTCTACTGCTGATTCTACTAAGAATGTAACAGCTTCCTGAACAGCCATGTCTGCTTTCATCTGTTTCTTCTCAGCTTCTCCCATGAATTCTTTGAGTTTTTCTACTTCCATCTTGTAAGCTTCTGCCATTTTAGCTAATTCTTCATCTAATTTTTCATCGCTGATCTCAATGTTCTCAGCTTTTGCGACTGCTTCGAGAACTAATCTTGTCTCAATACGTTTTACAGCCTGCGGACGAAGTTCTTCGAACATCTTCTCTGCCGTCATTCCTGTGAACTGGAAGTACTGTTCCATAGTAAGTCCCTGCTGCATGATTCTCTGTGAGAAATCATTTGCCATCTGTCTTACCTCAGTGTCGATCATCGCATCCGGAATCTCCATTGTAGCGTTTGCAACTGCTTTTTCTACTGCCTGGTCTTCTTTCTTTCTTCTTCCTTCTGCGTTCTTTCTCTCTTTGATCTTCGCTTTTACATCTGCTTTGTAAGCATCTAATGTATCAAATTCAGAAACTTCTGCCGCGAATTCATCATCTAATTCCGGAAGTTCTTTTGCTTTGATCTCGTGTACTGTACACTTGAACACTGCCGGTTTTCCTGCTAATTCTTCTGCGTGGTATTCTTCCGGGAATGTCACGTTTACTTCTACTTCTTTTTCTTTCTCAGCGCCTACTAACTGCTCTTCAAATCCTGGAATGAAAGATCCTGATCCGATTGTCAGCGGATAGTTTTCTCCTTTTCCGCCTTCGAATGCAACACCGTCAACAAATCCTTCGAAGTCTAATACAACTTCATCTCCGTCCTGTACTGCACGGTCTTCCACTTCGATTGTTCTTGCGTTCTTTTCCTGTTCTTTTCTGATCTCTTCTTCCACTTCTTTTGCAGTGACTCTGTTAGAAACTTTGTCTACCTCAAGACCTTTGTACTCACCAAGAGTTACTTCCGGTTTTACTGCCACTTCTGCTGTGAAAATAAATGGTTTTCCTTTTTCTAACTGAACAACCTCTACTTTTGGCTGAGAAACGATTTCTAATCCGCTCTCATCGTAAGCGTTTGAGTATGCTTCCGGGATCAGTGCGTTTGCAGCATCATCATAGAAGATCTCTGCTCCGTACATTTTCTCGATCATCTGACGCGGAACTTTTCCTTTACGGAATCCCGGTACGCTGATTTTATTTTTCTGCTTTAAGTATGCAGCCTGGATTGCTTTTTCTAATTCTTCAGCGGATACTTCGATTGTAAGTTTCGCCATGTTCTTTTCTAAATTTTCTACTTGTAAACTCATTTACAGTTTCCTCCTTGTATATGGTAACTTTTATTTTTCACTTCGCATAATTACTCTTATCCAGAGTCACTAAAAAATTATAGCATAAAGTATCTTAAATTACTAGTGTGTATTTCAAATTATTTTCCTTTGGCAGGCTTGTTATTGCACTTCATCCAGTCTCAGGATCGCTGTCAGAAGCTTTGTAAAACTCTCTTCTTCGACTGCAAATCCTCTTTTTTCATGATTTGTGATTTTTAACTGGATGGTTTCTTTTTCACCTGGCGCTGATTCCCGGACACTCTCCTCCAGAAGTGTATAGGAGTACTCCAGAAACTCGCTCTGCATCTGTGCCCGGATCTCTTCTTCGGTCCCTTTATATTCTCCGTTTTCTGCCTTCTGGATCATCTCATCCGCAGGATGTTTTAATTTTTCTGAAAATATCAAAAATGTATCTGTCGGATAGATCTCGACATGCACCTCATATGTATTCCGATCTTTCTTTGTCGCTTTTTTAATCTCATACTTCAGATTTTTAAAGATTTCGGAGCAGAGCTTCGTGTATTTTTCCGTCAGTTCTCCGCCCATCTCCACGTCTTTTGTGATATATCCCTCCACAAAGGTCCGGATCTCTTCTTCATACTGTGCCGCAAGTTCTTTTTCCGACACATCTTCGGTAAGTTCTGCGAGTGCTTTTGTGTCACCGGAAAGTCTCTGCTTTAAGACAGCCTCTGTGTAAGCCTCTGCATCAAATCCTTTCAGAAGTCCACAGCCTGCCAGACTTATGCAAAACAGCAGACAGACATATATCATGATCTTTTTTTGTTTCCGCATAGATACCTCATTTCTCTTTTTCTTTTTATTCCTGGACGGAATATACGATAGATTTCCTGATTTCTTCTTTCTTTTCTTTATCAAACAGAGCCTCTGTCAGCTTCAGCGCAAAATCAATCGCAGTCCCCATTCCTTTTCCGGTAATGATATTTCCAGACTGTACGACTCGCTCATTCAGACATACGGCGCCATGCATCTCTTCTTCCATTCCCGGATAACAGACTGCCTCTTTTCCTTCCAGAAGTCCGAGATCTGCAAGGACTGTCGGCGCTGCACAGATAGCCGCCACGATTTTTTCCTTTGCAGCCTCCTGCACGACAGCGCGCACGCCTTCATGCGCTTTCAGATGCAGTGTCCCCGGCATTCCTCCCGGAAGGATCACCGCACTGGCATCTTCATAATGCTTCTCCCCAAATACTTCATCTGCCTCCACACAGATCTGATGCGCACCCGTGACTGATTTCTGATTCCCTGCTGCCACCATGCGCACGCAGGCGCCTGCTCTGCGCAGCACATCCACAACAGTCAGCGCCTCAATTTCCTCAAATCCTTCTGCAAGAAAGATCACTGCTTCTTTTCTCATAGTTCCCTTGTCCTTTCTGATTTCTTTATCTCTTTTCTTTCTCCTGCCGCTTTACATTTCCCCGCGTCTGTACTATGATACCGAAAGAACAGCTTTGCCGCTTTTTCAGAAAGCCGCTGCCGGCTGTTTACAAAGTTCAGACAAACTATCGTAAACAATCCCAGGAGGTACTTTTATGGAAATCGAACGAAAATATCTGATTCATACAATTCCTTTTGATCTGTCTGCATTCCCTTTCCGGACGATTGAACAGGGCTATCTCTGCACCAGCCCGGTCATGCGGATCCGAAAAGACAATGACAGATATGAACTCACTTACAAGTCCAGCGGCATGATGATCCGTGAAGAACACAATCTTCCCCTGACCGCCGAAGGATATGCACATCTGAAAACAAAGATTGACGGAATCTGCATTGAGAAGACCCGCTATATGATCCCTCTGCAGGATTCTCTCACGATCGAGCTCGACATCTTTTCCGGGAAACTTGCAGGACTTGTGCTCGCTGAAGTTGAATTTCCGGATGCCGATTCCGCCGAACACTTTACACCACCGGACTGGTTTGGAGAAGATGTCACCTTCTGCCCACAGTATCACAACAGTACACTGAGTCAGATGAAACTGCTCTGATCCTTTTGCTATCCAAAGGAGCCGGATACAGCTTCTCTTTCAGGAAATGCACAAGAGAGGGTATAGTTCCCCTCTCTTTTTATTTTCTTCCTGTCGCTCTTTTTTGACCCTACGCTTCTCCGAGACCGAACCCGTCATGCACTGCCTGCATAGCTCTGTCAATTTCTTTCTCATCGATCAGAACCGTGATACGGATCTCAGATGTAGAGATCATATTGATATTGATTCCACTGTTGTAAAGGGATTCAAATAATTTTGCCGCAACACCCGGATTGCTCATCATGCCAGCTCCCACGATTGAGATCTTTGCGACGGTATCTTCCCACTTGATCTCCCGGATCGTCATCGGCTCTCTATATTCTTCCAGGATTGCCAGCGCCGGTTTCAGATCATCCTGGGAAACCGTAAAGGAAATATCCTTTGTGCCGTCCCGTCCGACCGACTGGAGAATGATATCCACATTGATATTATTTTTTGCCAGTGTGTGGAAGATCTTAAATGCCACTCCCGGCTGGTCACTGACTCCAAGCACTGAAATCCGTGCTGTATTCTTATCTCCTGCCACCCCGCTGATCAACATTTTTTCCATCTTTGCTACCTCCTTCACAGTCGTTCCTTCTTCCAGGTTCAGACTGGATCTGACTACCAGTTGTACCCCATATTTTTTTGCCATCTCCACAGAGCGGTTATGAAGTACCTTTGCTCCGGAAGTTGCCAGTTCCAGCATCTCATCGTATGTGATCTCTTTTAACTTTCTTGCGTTTTTCACAACACGCGGGTCTGCCGTATATACCCCGTCCACATCCGTGTAGATCTCACACGCATCCGCGCGCAGTGCTGCCGCCAGCGCCACCGCTGTCGTGTCAGATCCGCCTCTTCCAAGTGTCGTGTAGTCATCGTATTTATTGACTCCCTGAAATCCGGTAACGATCACAATCTTTCCGGAATCCAGTTCATGACGGATCCGCTCTGCATCGATCCGCTTAAATCTTGCATTTCCATACCTGGATGTAGAGTGCATCATAACCTGATACGCATTCAGCGATACTGCCGGCACTCCAAGCGCATGCATTGCCATCGCCATCAGCGATACGGACACCTGCTCTCCTGTTGTCAGAAGCATATCCAGTTCTCTCTTCGGTGCATTTGGATTGATGTCAGCAGCCTTTGCAAGCAGTTCATCTGTCGTGTCTCCCATTGCGGACAGTACAACTACCACATCATTTCCCTTCTTATATTCTTCTATACATCGCTCTGCGACACGAAAGATCCGTTCCTTGTTTGCAACGGAACTGCCGCCAAATTTCTTCACTATCAGCATATCATTTTTTGTCTGTCTGCTGCCGCCACATGGACAGACGCTCCTTTCTCCTTGTTCTCGTACCAGACATCCCGGAGATTCTTTTACACTCCGGAACTCTTCTTCTCCTGCATGCGGATCATACGGATGATGTTCGGGAATTTTGCCGCACACTCCTCGTAAGTCTGCTCTGTCATACGCCCCGTGAGAAATCCAAACTCTTCCTCCACATCCGGGAGCACAACGATCTGCACCGGTCCGAAAATACTCTCAATATACGTTTTCATCGCTTCTGCATTTCCTGCGATCCGGACGAAAAATCTTCTGACTGTATCTCCCTTGTCCTGAAGTTTCAGCTTATCGCTCTTCCACATCGTCATTACATTGCGGTTCAGGTTCTTTGCTTCCTCCACAACGTCTGATACAACCGCACTTGCCGTCGGAAGCTTACCTGCGCCGCTTCCATAGAACATCGCATCTCCGAGTACATTTCCATGCACAAAGATCGCATTGAACACACCGTTGACACCGAAGAGTGGATGGGTATTTTCGAGCAGACACGGCGCCACGATCGCACTTAAGCACTCGCCGTCCCTCCTGCTGCTTGCAAGCAGCTTGATCGTCATCTGCATCTGCTTTGCATATTCCATGTCACGCTCCGTGATCTCCGTGATCCCTTCCGTGTAAATATCTTCAAAATCAACCTGATGTCCGGAGATCAGGGATGACAGAATTGCTATTTTACGACATGCATCATATCCTTCCACATCCGCCTCGGGATTTTTTTCCGCATAACCGTTTTTCTGTGCCTGGCGCAGTACTTCTTCATATCCTGCTCCTTCATAGAACATCTTTGTCAGCATATAATTTGTTGTTCCGTTTAAGATCCCCGTGATCTCTTCGATCTCATCTGCGGTCATCGAGGAGTTGAGCGGGCGGATGATCGGGATCCCTCCCCCCACACTCGCCTCAAATAGGAAATTGATCTGTTTTTCTTTTGCGATCGACAGAAGCTCCGCCCCGTGTTTGGCAACAAGCGCTTTGTTCGACGTCGCCACACTCTTTCCCGCAAGGAGCGAGCGCTTCACAAAAGTATATGCAGGCTCAATTCCTCCCATGACTTCTACAACGATCTTTACTTCTTCATCCCGGATGATCTCTTCAAAATTATGGACCAGTATATTCTGTACCGGATCTCCTGGAAATTCCTTTAAGTCCAGCACGTATTTTACATGGATCTCTTCCCCGACTCTCTGGCTGATACACTCTTTATTTGTATCAAGAACTTCCACCACCCCGGAGCCTACTGTTCCATAACCTAATACTGCAATATTTACCATAGTCTACTCCCTGCCTACAATTTTCAGATAATGGACACCTTCATTTTCTTCCATCTCGTCCACCATCTCTGATATATTTCCTGTCGTTGACAGAATCTCTATACTCAGTGTCAGTGTTGCAATTCCATTGATCGGGATACTCTGATGAATCGTCAGGATATTCGCGCGATATTTTGCCGCCTCCCGGAGAAGCTCTGCCAGAAGTCCCGGCGTATCATCCATCTGGATGACCATCGTCACGGTCTGACCTTTCTCATTTTCGTGAAACGGAAATATATCGTCCTTGTATTTGTAGAAAGAGCTTCTGCTGATTCCGATCCTCTCTGTCGCCTCCTGGATCGTCAGCGCCCGCTCCGCCGCAAGAAGCCGCTTGACCTCCACGACCTTCAGAAGCACCTCCGGAACCGCTTTTTTCTTTAATACATAATACTTTGTCTTATCCATAGTTTTCATCTCTCCCTGCCTGTATCAACAGACTTTTATTTTTCTTCCTTTTTTGCATTCCGCATTTTTAAATAAGCATTGATAAATGGATCCAGATTTCCGTCCAGCACACTTGTAACATTTCCACTCTCCTCATTTGTTCTGTGATCTTTTACAAGCGTATATGGCTGCATGACATAAGAACGGATCTGATTTCCAAATCCGATCTCCTTGACCTCTCCGCGGATCCCCGATACCTTTTCTGCTTGCTCCTGCTCCTTCAGCAAATACAGCTTAGCCTTTAACATCTGCATCGCTTTCTCCTTGTTGCTGTGCTGGGACCGCTCATTCTGGCACTGTACGACAATCCCGGTAGGAAGGTGTGTCAGACGGATCGCAGAGGATGTCTTATTTACATGCTGTCCCCCTGCGCCACTTGCGCGGTAAGTATCGATCTTCAATTCATCCTCATTGATCTCAATGTCGATATCGTCCTCAAGATCCGGCACAACATCGCAGGATGCAAATGAAGTCTGCCTTTTATTTGCCGAATTAAACGGCGAGATCCTCACCAGTCTGTGCACGCCCTTTTCCGACTGCAGGTATCCATATGCATTTTCTCCGTTGACCTCAAATGTCACTGTCTTGATCCCCGTAATATCACCGTCAAGATAGTCAAGCACTTCCATCGTAAAGCCCTTACTCTCGATCCACCGGTTATACATCCGGTACAGCATATTTACCCAGTCACACGCCTCTGTCCCTCCGGCTCCTGCGTGAAGCGTGACGATCGCATTGTCCTTATCATATTCTTCTGACAAAAGTGTCTCGATCCGGAGTTCTTCGTAGGCGCTTTCAATCTGCTTTAACTCTGTCTCGATCTCCTTGATCATACTCTCGTCATTTTCTTCATATGCCATATCGATCAGAATCTGGATATCTTCATACTGACGGTACAGTTCTTCGGTCCGCTTTACAGAGTCCTGGAGACTTTTCAGTTCCTTCATCACTTTCTGCGAATGCTCTGCATCGTCCCAGAAATCTGCTTCCCCGATCTTTCTTTCTAATTCTTCGATTCGATGCTTCTTCCCTTCCGGGTCAAAGTGAATCCCTCAATTCTTCCAGTGGCGCCTCATACGTATTTAAAATACTCTTGATCTCATCCAATGCTACCACCTTGATCACCTCTTTCCAATTTCAAAATTTTTATCTGAAAATCTGTAAAAAGAAATTTCTCCCGCCAGGGCAGAAAACTGCCCGCAGAGAAATTTCTTTTGTTTCTTCTATGCTTTGCGGCCACAGCACTGTTTGTATTTCTTACCACTTCCACATGGACAAGGATCATTTGGATATACTTTCTTCTCCTCCCGCTTCACCGGTGTATGTGCCGCACTGTCATCTTTGTTTGTTCCGGTCACTTTTGCGACCTGCTCACGTTCTACTTTCTGTTCGAGTCTTACATTGAACAGCAGACGTACGGTATCTTTTGCGATTGCCGCTGTCATCTCCCCGAACATATCGTATCCCATCATCTTATACTCTACAAGCGGATCTCTCTGTCCATATGCCTGAAGTCCGATTCCCTGTCTCAGCTGATCCATATCATCAATAT
>JAPFCT010000160.1 GCA_026169575.1 Faecalimonas sp. | reverse complement strand
GCTCGTCGGGCTCATAACCCGAAGGTCGTAGGTTCAAATCCTGCCCCCGCAATTTTTTATGCATGTCTGGTGCGTAAAATCAGCCCAGATAGCTCAGTCGGTGGAGCAGAGGACTGAAAATCCTCGTGTCGCTGGTTCGATTCCGGCTCTGGGCACTGTCAGATAACAAGCGACAAAATAGAATATGGAGCATTAGCTCAGTCGGTAGAGCACTTGACTTTTAATCAAGTTGTCCGGGGTTCGAATCCCCGATGCTTCACTTAGAACAATCACTTAGGTGGTTGTTTTTTGTTGTATCCAAAGAAAAATCGGAGAAAATCAAACAAAATGAAAAATCCTCTTGCAAACTTCTGTGCATCTATGTATAATAGTTTAAAATGCGTTGAGAATAGGAGGAATTTAACATGTCACAGAGAAAAGACATTCATAAGGTACTTATTATTGGATCAGGCCCTATTATTATTGGTCAGGCGTGTGAGTTTGATTATTCAGGAACACAGGCTTGTAAAGCGCTTAGAAACCTTGGGTATGAAATTGTATTAGTGAATTCTAATCCGGCTACGATTATGACAGATCCGGATGTTGCTGACGTTACTTATATTGAACCACTGAATGTGGATAGAATCGAACAAATTATTAAAAAGGAAAGACCAGATGCTTTGTTACCAAACCTTGGAGGGCAGTCAGGTCTTAATTTATGCTCGGAATTGGCACAGGCAGGAGTTTTAGAAAAATACAATGTAGAGGTCATCGGAGTTCAGGTAGATGCTATCGAACGTGGAGAAGACAGAATTGAATTTAAGAAGACAATGGACAGCCTTGGCATTGAGATGGCAAGAAGTGAAGTTGCATATTCTGTTGACGAAGCGCTTGCAATCGCAGATAAATTAGGTTATCCAGTTGTTCTGCGTCCGGCATATACGATGGGAGGAGCCGGCGGTGGTCTCGTATATAATGTAGAAGAGTTAAAGACAGTCTGTGCGCGTGGTCTTCAGGCCAGCCTTGTAGGGCAGGTTCTTGTAGAAGAATCTATCCTTGGATGGGAAGAATTAGAATTAGAAGTTGTACGTGATGCAAACAACAATATGATCACAGTATGCTTTATTGAAAATATTGATCCACTTGGTGTACATACCGGAGATTCCTTCTGTGCAGCGCCGATGCTTACCATCCCGGAAAATGTACAGAAACGTTTACAGGAAAAATCGTATAAGATCGTTGAGGCAATCCAGGTGATCGGTGGAACAAATGTGCAGTGGGCACATGATCCGAAGACAGACAGAGATATCGTAATTGAGATCAATCCAAGAACATCCCGTTCTTCTGCACTTGCTTCTAAAGCAACGGGATTCCCGATCGCACTTGTATCTGCAATGCTTGCGACTGGATTGACATTAGAAGATATTCCTTGCGGAAAATACGGAACTTTAGATAAGTACGTTCCGGATGGAGATTATGTCGTAATCAAATTTGCCCGCTGGGCATTTGAGAAGTTCAAAGGCGTAGAAGATAAATTAGGAACACAGATGCGCGCAGTCGGCGAAGTAATGAGCATTGGTAAGACATACAAAGAAGCATTCCAGAAAGCAATCCGAAGCCTGGAGACAGGTCGGTACGGACTTGGACATGCAAAAGATTTTGATCAGAAGTCAAAAGAAGAACTGTTAAATATGCTGATCACACCGACAAGTGAGAGACACTTTATCATGTATGAGGCGCTCAGAAAAGGTGCAACGATCGATGAGATCCACGAGATCACAAAAGTGAAGAAGTACTTTATTGAGCAGATGAAAGAACTTGTAGAAGAAGAGGAAGCACTTTTGGCAAATAAGGGAGCGCTCCCGTCAGATGAAGCACTTACTCAGGCGAAGAAAGACGGATTCTCAGACAAATATCTGAGCCAGATCTTAGAGATCAAAGAAGAAGAAGTAAGAGAGAGACGTCTTGCGATCGGTGTAGAAGAAAAATGGGAAGGCGTTCATGTAAGTGGTACAGAGAACAGCGCTTACTATTATTCAACATATAATGGAGAAGATAAGAATCCGATCAGCACAGAGAAGCAGAAGATCATGATCCTTGGCGGTGGTCCAAACAGAATCGGTCAGGGAATCGAATTTGACTACTGCTGTGTACATGCGTCACTTGCATTAAAACAGCTTGGATTTGAGACGATCATCGTAAACTGTAACCCGGAAACTGTGTCAACAGACTATGATACATCTGATAAACTGTACTTTGAGCCACTGACACTGGAAGATGTTCTCAGCATTTATGAGAAAGAAAAACCGGTAGGAGTGATCGCACAGTTCGGAGGACAGACACCGCTGAACCTTGCAGCAGATCTGGAGAAGAACGGCGTAAAAGTGCTTGGTACAGCTCCATCTGTAATTGACCTTGCAGAGGACAGAGATTTATTCCGTGCCATGATGGAAAAACTGGAAATTCCAATGCCGGAATCAGGAATGGCAGTAAATGTAGAAGAAGCATTAGAGATCGCCGAAAAGATCGGATATCCGGTAATGGTACGTCCTTCTTATGTGCTTGGAGGAAGAGGAATGGAAGTTGTCCACGATGCAGAGAGCATGGTAGGATATATGAAAGCTGCAGTTGGAGTAACACCTGACAGACCGATCCTGATCGACAGATTCTTAGGACATGCAACAGAATGTGAGGCAGATGCGATCAGTGATGGAACACATGCATTTGTTCCGGCAGTGATGGAACACATTGAGCTTGCAGGTGTGCACTCAGGAGACTCTGCATGTATCATTCCATCTAAGTATATTTCAGAGGAAAATGTAAAGACGATCAAAGAATATACAAGAAAGATCGCAGAAGAAATGCATGTCAAAGGACTTATGAACATGCAGTATGCGATTGAAAATGGAAAGGTATATGTGTTAGAGGCAAACCCTAGAGCATCCAGAACAGTACCGCTTGTATCAAAAGTGTGCAATATCAGAATGGTGCCGCTTGCAATTGATATCGTGACATCAGAACTGACTGGAAGACCTTCTCCGGTTCCGGCATTAAAAGAGCAGGAAATTCCATACTACGGAGTAAAAGAGGCGGTATTCCCATTCAATATGTTCCAGGAAGTAGACCCGGTATTAGGACCTGAAATGCGTTCCACAGGAGAAGTTTTAGGACTTTCCAGATTCTACGGTGAAGCATATTACAAAGCACAGGAAGCTACACAGCTTAAGATCCCGATGGAGGGAACTGTCCTGATCACTGTAAATGATAAAGATAAAGCGGAAGTTGCCGATGTGGCAAGACAGTTTGTAGAAACTGGATTTAAGATCCTTGCTTCTAAGAATACTTACAAATTACTTCAGCAGGAAGGAATTGAAGCAGAACTTGTGAATAAGATGCAGGAAGGACGTCCGAACATTCTTGATCTGATCATGAACGGAAAGATCGATCTGATCATCAATACACCACTTGGAAAGAGTGAGAATGTAGACGACAGCTATTTAAGAAAGGCTGCAATTAAGAAAAAAGTTCCGTATATCACAACAATGGCCGCAGCAAAGGCAACCGTAAGTGGTATCCAGTCAATGAAGAAACCAGGCTGCGGAGAAGTAAAATCTATTCAGGAATTACATAACGAGATTACAGATAAAATGTAAGTAAAATTCATTCAGATCTGTATCAACAGCGTATGATTGGGTAAATGGTGACTCCCGGAGGATATGATACATGAGCGTATCAGTCCGCCGGGAGTTTTTATATACCGTACTTTGTGTGAAAGGCGGGGAATGAACAATTTCTGTGTGAATGAATGTTGGGGAAATTTGGGGGAAATAGTACAAATATTGCTTAACAACCAACACTTTGATACAATGAAAGAGAATTTTGCGATAGATATTTCATATAGAATATTTGAAGTTAAGATTTAGAAGTTTTAGAAAAAAGTGGAGAAAAAGATATGGAGACACTTTATAACCGACTAGAGAGATATGGGGACAGCGATTTCTATGGAATGCATATGCCGGGACATAAGCGTAACAGAGGGCTGATCAGAAACCGCATCCCATATGAACTGGATATTACAGAGATCGATGGATTTGATGATCTTCATCATGCAGAAGGGATCCTTAAGGAGGCAGAAGCGCGTGCAGCGCGGCTTTATAAAGCAGATCGGACGCATTTTCTTGTAAACGGAAGTACGGTTGGAATTCTGAGTGCGATTCTTGGTTCGACGAAGAAAGGAGATAAGATCCTTGTGGCAAGAAATTGTCATAAATCAGTGTATCATGGAATCTATCTCAATGAACTGGAACCGGTTTATATTTACCCGGCATATGAGAAATCAGGGATCAATGGTGAAATTTCTCCAGACGAAGTGGAAAAGATCCTGGAGAGAGAACAGGGGATCCGCGCAGTGATGATCGTATCTCCGACCTATGACGGGGTAGTATCAGATGTCAGAGAGATTGCACGTATTGTACACAGATATGGGATTCCACTGATTGTGGATGAAGCGCATGGTGCACATTTTGGATTTCATCCATATTTTCCGGAAAATGCAAATACAAAGGGAGCAGATGTCGTCATTCACAGCGTACATAAGACATTGCCGGCTCTGACGCAGACAGCGCTGATCCATTTGAATGGGACGATCGCGGACCGGAAAAAGATTGAACGATATTTGCACATGCTGCAGTCAAGCAGTCCGTCATATCTGCTGATGGCGAGTATCGATGTCTGTATGGAATTTCTGGAAAAACGAGGGCAGCAGGAATTTGAAACGTATGTGCAGGAATTAGAAAAAGTCCGGCAAAGGCTGGAAAAGCTAAAGATGCTGAAGCTGATCCGGACGAAGCAGTATGACCGGTCGAAACTGGTCATTTCAGTGAAAGAAAGCCAAATATCGAGTCGGGAACTTTCGCAAATCCTGCGGGAAAAGTATCACCTGGAGATGGAGATGACAGCGGGGGATTATATTCTCGCAATGACTTCTGTGGGAGATACCAAAGAGGGACTGGAACGGTTTGCAGCAGCATTAGAAGCGATTGATGCAGGATTAAAAGGGGCAGATATGCAGGCAAAAAGCATCGGGAGTCTTCCTCGGACAGAGCTGTGTCTGAAAAGTTCAGAAATCATTGACCGGGAAGATGGAGTAAGTGTGGCGTGGAAAGAAAGCAGTGGATTTATCTCCATGGAATATGCCTATCTGTATCCGCCGGGAATCCCATTGATCGTGCCCGGAGAGAAGATGACAGAAGAAGTGATCTCCTGTCTTGAAGAATACCAAAAAAGAGGATTTTCCATTGAAGGACTCAAGGAAGAAGGAAAGATAAAGGTGTGCAGAGATGAGTAAGATTTTTTATTTTATGGGCAAGAGCGCAGCAGGAAAGGATACGATTTTTCAGAGGATACAAAAGCTTCTGCCAGAGCTGCGTACGGTTGTAATCTATACAACGCGGCCGATCAGAGAAGGAGAAGAAGATGGTGTTGCATATCATTTTGTGACGGAGGGGCGGATGAGAGAACTTGAGGAAGAGGGAAAGATCATCGAGCTTCGGTCATACGACACCGTGCATGGCATCTGGTATTATTTTACGGCGGATGACGGCCAGTTCTCAGGAAGTGAAAGTTGTGTGGCGATCGGGACACTGGAGTCTTTTGAAAAAATGCAGAAGTATTTTGGAAAGGAAAATGTAATCCCGATTTATATACAGATAGATGATGGAGTCCGGTTAGAGAGGGCGCTCGCACGGGAACGCACGCAGAAAGAGCCAAAATATGCAGAGCTGTGCAGGCGGTTTCTTGCAGATGAGAAAGATTTTTCTAAAGAAAATCTGGAGCGACTTGGAATTGAGCGGTGTTTTGAAAACCGGGATATGGAAAAATGTACAAATGAAATTATGCTATATATTCAGAAAAATCTATGCTATAATAGCAACAAAGATACTGGCAGCAGATAATGCTTTCAACTAACATTTTACACATAAAGGACAGTGATGATCATGGGCGGATTTAAAGATGTAATTGGACACAATGAGATTATTGAATACATTCAGAATGCGGTAAAGATGGACAAGGTTTCCCACGCATATATTATGAACGGACAGAAAGGTTCAGGAAAGAAGATGCTTGCAGATCTGTTCGCAAGGACGCTTCAGTGTGAGGGAGACGGAGTGGAGCCTTGCGGGGAATGCCGTTCCTGCAGGCAGGCAGACGGCAACAATCAGCCGGATATCATCCGGGTGACACATGAGAAGCCGAATTCGATCAGTGTCGATGATATCCGTACACAGGTGAATAACGATATTCTGATCAAGCCGTACAGCAGCAAATATAAGATATACATCATCCCGGAGGCTGACAAGATGACTGTGCAGGCTCAGAATGCGCTTTTAAAGACAATAGAAGAGCCGCCGTCCTATGCGGTGATCTTTCTTCTGACAGAGAATGCAGAAGTACTTTTACCGACGATCCGTTCCCGCTGTGTTATGTTGAAGCTGAGAAATATCAAAGATAAGCTGATCAAGAAATATCTGATGGAGGAGATGGAGATACCAGATTACAAAGCAGATATCTGTACCGCATTTGCCCAGGGAAATATGGGGCGTGCGATCATGCTGGCGACTTCTGAACATTTCAATGAGATCAAGGAAGAGGCAGTGCAGCTTTTAAAATATATCAATGATATGGAACTGTATGAGATCGTGGAGGCGATTAAACGGATCAATAATTATAAGCTGGAGATCACAGATTATCTCGATATTATCATGATCTGGTACAGAGACATCCTCCTTTACAAAGCAACGAAGGATGTGGATGGCGTTGTATTTGCTGACCAGCTGAATTATATCAAAGAACGGGCAAGTAAGAGTTCCTATGAGGGAATCGAGAAGATCTTAGACAGCATCGAGAAAGCGAAGGCACGTCTCAAGGCAAATGTAAACTTTGATCTTGTCATGGAACTGTTGCTGCTGACAATAAAGGAGAACTAGAACAATGGCAAGAGTAATCGGGGTAAGATTCCGCACGGCAGGGAAGATCTACTTCTTCTCACCGGGGAAATTCGATGTCAAAAGAGGAAATCAGGTGATCGTAGAGACTGCGAGGGGAATTGAATTTGGAAATGTCGTGACAGGTCCAAAGGATGTTCCGGATGACCAGATCATGCAGCCGTTAAAGACGGTGATCCGCATCGCGACAGAAGAAGACCGCAGAACAGAAGAGAAAAACAGAGAGAAAGAAAAGGAAGCATTTCAGATCTGTCTTGAGAAGATAAGAAAACATGGACTTGAGATGAAGCTGATCAATGCAGAATATACCTTTGACAATAATAAAGTGCTGTTTTATTTTACAGCAGATGGAAGGATCGACTTCAGAGAACTGGTCAAGGATCTTGCTGCGGTATTCCGCACAAGAATTGAGTTGAGACAGATCGGCGTCCGGGATGAGACGAAGATCCGTGGAGGCATTGGCGTCTGTGGTAGACCGCTCTGCTGTCACACATATCTGTCAGAGTTTGCACCTGTTTCCATTAAGATGGCAAAGGAGCAGAATCTGTCACTGAATCCGACAAAGATTTCCGGAGTCTGCGGAAGACTTATGTGCTGTCTGACCAATGAGCAGGAGACTTATGAAGAGTTAAACAGTCATCTGCCGTCAGTCGGAGATACGGTCACAACTGTGGAAGGTCTGAAGGGAGAGGTTCACAGTCTTAGTGTGTTAAGGCAGCTTGTAAAAGTAGTCGTAAAGCTTGACAATGATGAGAAAGAAATCAGAGAATATAAAGTTTCGGAACTGAAGTTTAAGCCGAGACGAAAGAAAAACGAAGTCAGACTCTCAAAGGAACAGATGAAGGAGCTGGCTGCACTTGAGAAAGGAACGGGAGAATCGAAGTTAGATGACAACTAATTTAAAGCAGGAAGAAAGATTAGATGATCTTCAGATCAATGGATACGAGATCATCCAGCATCCGGGCAGGTTCTGCTTCGGCATGGATGCGGTGCTTCTCTCTAATTTTGCCACAGTCAAAAAAGGAGAGTATGCACTTGATCTTGGAACGGGAACGGGAATCATCCCGATTCTTCTGGAAGCGAAGACAAACGGGGAACATTTTACCGGGCTGGAGATCCAAAAAGAGAGTGCAGATATGGCACAAAGAAGTGTATTACACAATCATCTTGAGCAGAAGATAACGATTCAAACAGGTGACATCAAAGAGGCGGGCACGATATTTGCTCCCGCTTCTTTTGATGTCATCACGACGAACCCACCTTATATGTTAGGGGAGCATGGCCTTAAGAATGAAGCAGATGCAAAAACGATCGCACGGCATGAGATTTTGTGCACACTGGATGATATATTAAGAGAGAGCGCAAAGCTTCTGAAATTTCGAGGAAGATTTTATATGGTACACAGACCGTTCCGCCTGCCGGAGATTCTTACAAAAATGTCCCGGCATGGGATTGAACCGAAACGGATGCGGCTTGTACATCCGTATATCGACAAAGAGCCCAATATGGTGCTGATCGAGGGATCAAGGGGAGGAAGACCGCGGATGAAAGTAGAACCGCCGCTGATCGTGTACAAAGAACCCGGAGTTTATACAGAAGAATTGCTGCAGGGATACAGTATGAAGTAGTAGGAATAGGGCAGACAGCAGGGGAAGCGGCAGCAGACTCTTGAGGAAGAGACAAATAAGAGAAAGGAAAATGGGCCATGTCAGGTATTTTATATTTATGTGCAACGCCGATCGGAAATCTGGAAGATATGACATTTCGTGCAGTGAGAACGCTTGGAGAAGTGGATCTGATCGCAGCGGAAGATACGAGAAACAGTATCAAACTGCTCAATCATTTTGAGATCAGGACTCCGATGACGAGTTATCACGAATATAATAAAATCGAAAAAGGGAAGAAGCTTGTGCAGAAGCTTTTAGAAGGACAGAATATTGCATTGATCACAGATGCGGGCACGCCGGGGATTTCTGATCCGGGGGAAGAACTTGTGAAAATGTGTTATGAGGCTGGGATCACTGTCACATCACTTCCGGGGGCAGCGGCATGTATCACAGCACTGACCATTTCCGGGCTTGCCACACGACGGTTTGCATTTGAGGCATTTCTCCCGAGTGATAAGAGGGAGCGCCAGGAAGTATTAAAGGAACTGGAGCAGGAGACGCGAACGATCATTTTATATGAGGCTCCGCACAGACTTGTGAAGACGTTAAAGGAGCTGGAAGGAGTTCTCGGGGACAGAAAGATCACGGTGTGCCGGGAGCTGACAAAGAAGCATGAGACCGCATTTGCGACAACGCTTCCAGAAGCGATTGCCTATTATGAGGAAAATGATCCGAAGGGAGAGTGTGTCCTCGTAGTGGAAGGAAAGAGCAGAGAAGAGATTCGAAAGGAAGCACAGAGCCAGTGGGAGCAGATGTCGCTGGAGGATCATGTGCAATATTACATGGATCAGGGATCCGATAAGAAGGAAGCGATGAAAAAAGTGGCAAAGGACCGCGGGATTTCCAAAAGAGATGTATATAACAGCCTGATTTAAAGTTGCTTCGTGAAAATTCCATTCGCTTTAGCTTATAGGTGTTTCTATGTGTTTTGAGCAACTTGTATATTAATTTCCAAAAAGTTTGTGCAAGTGGAGTATGGAACAAGATGCTGTTTTCCCGTATACTAATCCTATCAAAAAACGAAATAAGACATGAATAGGTAAAGTTTAGGAGGAAATGGAACAATGGCAAGTTTATCATTAAAACACATTAACAAAACATATCCAAATGGTTTTGAAGCTGTAAAAGACTTCAACCTTGAGATTGAAGATAAAGAATTTATCATCTTTGTAGG
>JAPFCT010000400.1 GCA_026169575.1 Faecalimonas sp. | reverse complement strand
CACGTGCAGGCAAAACTCTTACATCAACCGCACAAGCACGCACCACAGAATCTCCTGTAATATTCAAGAGAATATCTTGCGGTTTTACTTCGACATTACTTAATTTGTCTGCTTGTTGCTCATTTATATGTGCTAATCCATCATGTGAAAACACAAAATCAAGTACATTTTGACTTCTGATAAGAGAAATACCCTCATCACAATATGCTTCTTTGCCACCTCTCGGAGTTGCTCCGCTACCGATTTTTAAGCATATATCTTTTAATTTGTAAACCGCCATATTGTCACCTTCCTTAACCTATGTATTTCTTGTGAGCCAACTTAACATTGCTCTGTTTGACCATTGCATACTGCAAGGTCGTATCTATTCGTTTATGCCCCAAGAGCTGCTGTAACTGCTCAATTGGCATACCTTTATCAATCGCCATCGTTGCAAGCGTCCGGCGGAACTTATGCGGATGGACTTTGGAAATGTCCAACTGCTTACCCATTTCACGCAGGCGAAATTCGATACCGCCTATCTTGATTCTCTCATGCGGAGAACGCAAGGTAACGAACAATGCCGGATTATCATCAGTTCTGCTGTCAATATAGTTCTGCAAATGAATCTTTGTCCGAGCATCAAAGTATACAATGCGTTCCTTATCCCCTTTACCGAAAACCACACACTCTCGTTCGTTAAAATTTATGTCCGCTTTGTTCAGCAACACCATTTCACCGATACGCATTCCGGTAGAAGCCAGCATATCAATCATTGCCAAGTCTCGAAGTTCTGTGCAGTTGTCGCGCATTTTTTCCAAGTCCTCATCTGTGTAGGTTTCTTTGATGTTGGTTGCCGTTTTTACCTTATGGATACGGCGGACAGGGCTTTTCAAAATATAGTCCTCGTCCTCCAACCAAGAGAAAAAACTGGATAGAATCCTACGGATATTATCTATCGTCACACGACTGGACTGGTTCTTGCTCTGGTAATCCGTCAGATAGGAACGCAAGTCCTCTGTCTGAATGTGGCGGATACCTTTGTTTATCGAAGCCACCATCGTTTCAATGGTTGTGCGGTAATATTTCAGCGTTTTCTCTGAACAGCCTTCAATCCGCTTTGCCGAAACAAAAGTGTCTATCAGCTTTGGGTTATCGTCTGTATCTTTCTTTTCTGTCCGCGCTGTAATCTCACAACCAAACAGTGTGTTTTCAAGCACCTTTTGCAACTGTTGCATTTGTGCGTTGTCGAGGTGTGGCAACATTTGCTGCACTACCTCTGAAATAATTTGTTGTTTCATAGGTCATTCTCCTTCAAATTTATTTTCCAGAGAACGACTCAACGGCAGTTCCGTTGGCTTTACCTCCCGCCGTTGGTGGGAGTTTTATTCTTAATAAAGGTCTATATCATCGTGATCTTCTCCATCATAATGATTATAATAATGGAATCCATCTTTAAGTGGTTTTCCACACCTACAGCAAACATCCCAATATCCCCATTCTTCAATTTCTGATGTAACAGACGATATGGATGAACATTTACAGTAGCCTACTTTTTCAATTGGCACACCTTTAAAATACATCATTTTGTCTTCCTCCCTATGTTAAACAAGAATTTAGAGCAACAAGCTCAGGCAATATTCAAAGAATGGTTTATAGACAATCCCGAAAACAATGAATGGTCAACAGGAACATTCTCTGAACTTATTAAATCAACCTTAAATGGTGATTGGGGAAAAGAAGCACCGACAGGCAATAATACCGAAAAGGTTTACTGCATTAGGGGTGCAGATATTCCCGAAGTCAAAGCAGGCAACAAAGGCAAAATGCCCACAAGATATATTCTTCCTAAAAACTTTGCCACAAAACAACTTACAGCCGGTGACATTGTTGTTGAAATTTCAGGAGGTAGTCCTACTCAATCAACCGGTAGATGTACAGCTATAACTCAATCTTTACTCGACCGTTATGATAGCGGTATGGTTTGCACAAATTTCTGTAAGGCAATGAAACCCAAAGAAGGATACAGTTTGTTTATCTACTATTATTGGCAATATCTGTATGATAAAGGTGTCTTTTTCTCTTATGAAAACGGCACAACAGGTATTAAGAACCTTGACTTCTCAGGCTTTATCGAAACGGAAACTATTTTAATTCCACCAGTAGATAAAGTTATAGCATTTGATGATTATTGCAAATCAATTTTCAATCAGATTTTTGCCAATGGCAAGCAAAATGAACATCTTGCTGTACTTCGAGATACTCTTTTACCTAAGCTTATGTCCGGTGAGCTTGATGTCTCCGACATCGACCTTTAAGCCGCTAAATTCTTGTTTATCTCCTTATTTTCTCGTATTTTTTCTTGAATATCATCAAGTACAGCCACTATTTTCTTCTGTGACAATATATCAGGCACATCAAATTCAAGATTCTCGATCATGCTTTTTGTTAAAGCGTTTCGTGTTGCACCACCCGCAGCAATTTGCAGTAAATATGGCTTTATCATTTGCAAAAAGAATAGAATGTAACTACTCAACACCTTATCTTCGTCAGGTCGTATAATGGCTACATGCTGATTCACACGTGCAGGCAAAACTCTTACATCAACCGCACAAGCACGCACCACAGAATCTCCTGTAATATTCAAGAGAATATCTTGCGGTTTTACTTCGACATTACTTAATTTGTCTGCTTGTTGCTCATTTATATGTGCTAATCCAT
>JAPFCT010000377.1 GCA_026169575.1 Faecalimonas sp. | reverse complement strand
GTTCTATGGATATATTCTATTTTTTGTGTCCCGTTCGCTTTGTTTCTTTGTCTTTTTTACACCTGACGTCCGATTTCAAATCCTTCTGCCACTGCATCGATCGCACGTCTTGCAGTTTTCGCATCGCCGATCACATGGAATGGGATCTGCTTTTTCTCACATGCCTCTGCCAGCAGATGAGAATCGTTTGCACGGAAGCCGACTGCAAATACTGCGCAGTTACATGGAACTAATGTGCCGTCTTCCAGTACGATCCCCTCTTCTGTAAATTTGCACACTTTACTGTTTGTGAGCATTTTTACATTCAGTTGCTGCATCTTCATCATGACTGCGATTTTTCTGAGACTTCCAAGATCGCTTCCGATGCTGTCTTTCATCTCCAGGATCGTCACTTCGCATCCGGCGCTTGCAAGTGTATCTGCCGTCTCCAGACCAACCAGACCGCCGCCGATCACAGCAACTTTTCCTTCCGGTTTTACTTCTCTTCTCAATACTTCCGGTGCGGATACGTGCGTAAGCTTCTCAGCGCCTTCTAACTGAATCTGGATTGGGGAAGAACCAACTGCAAGGATTACTTCATCCACATCTCCGTTCAGGATCATTTCTGCATCAACCGTCGTATTTTTATGGACAGTTACCATACGTTCTGTCTGAGCGCCCATCTCCAGAGCTGCTTCTTTCATCTCACCTTTTCCCGGCGCCTCTCCTGCAAGGAGAAATTCTCCGCCGAGTGTATCTGCCGCCTCAAACAGTGTCACCTGATGACCTCTTTCGTGGAGGATCTGTGCTGCTTCCATACCAGCTACACCGCCGCCGATCACCCATACCTTCTTCGCATATTCTGCCGGCTCAAATGTATATTCTGCCTCATGTCCGATCATCGGATTTCTCATGCAGGTAATATGCGGGCGGTTTGCCACGTCACAAAATCCATCATAACATCCCTGATTGCATCCGACACAGTGTACGATATCTTCCACGCGTCCTTCTTTTGCCTTGTTTGCAAAATCCGGATCTGCAAGCTGTGCACGTCCCATCACTACCATATCCACCTTGTCATCTGCGATCAGTTCCTCGGCCAATGCAGCCGTATTGATCCGTCCGACACCGACAGTCAGCATCCCGGTTTCTTTGCGGATCCTTGCTGCATTTTCTACGTTGAATGCATTTGGCACATCGATCGGCGGTACTTCATACATCGATGCGGCAGTAATGATATTTCCTCTGGAGACATCAAGCACATCGACACCATGTTCTTTTGCGATCTTACAGAAACGGATTACTTCTTCGATACTCATTCCATTTTCAAGAAGATCGTCCTGTGCATCGATACGGATAAATAACGGCATTCCTTCCGGCATTCTCCTTCTGATCTCGTCGATCACTTCCAGTGGGAACCGGCACCGGTTTTCAAAGCTTCCGCCATACTCATCTTCTCTGTGGTTTAATCCCGCACTCAAGAAAGAGTGTGGAAGATAGTTGTGTGCCAGATGGAATTCCAGACAGTCATAGCCTGCCTGAACTGCACGCGCTGCCGCAGCGCCATAGCACTCGATCACTTCCTGGATCTCTTCTTTTGTGATCGCTTTCAACGTATATGGACCAAAGTTCATATCAGAAACTACAAGGATCTTCGCTTTTGGATCCATCGATGCAGCGATCGATCCCTGCCATAACTGGATCCCGGCTTTTCCGCCATTTTCATGGATCGCATCTGTCAGCTTTTTATGTCCTTCGATAAATTTATCCTCACTGATGGACACAAAATGCGCCGGGGCGCTCGGAGTATGTACCGCTGCCACTTCCACGATATTCAGTCCACATCCTCCTTTTGCTCTTGCAGCATGATATGCAACCAGTTTTTCTGTCACAGCCCCATCTGCGTCTGCCATTCTTGTTCCCATTGCAGGAAGGATAATTCTATTCTTCAGTTCCATCTCCCGAATTTTGATCGGAGCAAATACATGTTCAAACATTTTCAACACCTCTGTTTTTTTCTTTCATTATAGGGCAGTTGGCGGGAAATAGATATTCATATTTTTAAATATTCTTATCATTTATTTACAAAACGATATTCTGTCCGGTACGCACTCGGCGTCTGATTCATATATTTCTGAAAGCTTCTCTGAAAGCTGGAAATACTGCCAAATCCGACTTCATGGCTGATCTGGGTAACGCTTTTATCTGTCGCCGAAAGGTAGCTGCATGCGATGCGCACACGTATCTCCTCCAGCAATTCCTGCACGGTCCTCTTAAACTGCTCTCGGCTTCGTTTTTCTATCTGGAATGGTTTCATTTTCAACTGCCTGGACATCTCTTCCAGCTGAAACGGTTTCTGAAAATGCAAAAGCAGATACTGCAGGATCTGAAATGCCTCTTCTTCTGTCCGCATCTCTGCACCTGCCCCGATATGCTGTGTCTGATATTCCCGCACACTCATTTTCATATAGCGCTTAAACACCCGGCAGAAATCCTCCAGATTGGTAAATCCAAGATAATCGCTGATATATTGCAGATCCAGATCCGGAAAATGTAACAGCGCACACGCATGAAAGATCTTTCCCAGCTTCTGGAGCTGAAAAAATGTGTATCCGCAGTTTTTCAAAATATGCCGGTTCAATGTCACAGCGGTCATCCCGGCTTCTTTTGCATATGCTTCAAGGGAGAGTGTCTTGCTTGTATCCAGAAGCACCCTCTGGATCACCCTCCAGACCTGGGAAGTATTTCCCGATGACGCCTCCCTTTTTTCCATCGCATACCGGCAATAGAGTGCATGAAGTTCCATCGCCAGATAAATACTGATGTTCTGACTCCCAAATCTCCCCGCCTCCTCTTCCAGAAGCAGTTCCGCAAAGATCCGCTCAATCCGCTCCTGCTCTTCGGCTTTTAAAGAGAGTAATGGTTCTACCCGGTAGATTAGCATTTCATTTTCCCACACTTCTCTTTTTTCAAAACAGAGAAACATAAAAAGTCCGATATGAAAAGAGACTTTCACGCAGTCGAGCGGTTCCTCAATCTCATCGATCCGATAAAACAAATGCATATACAGACAGAAAAAACTTCCTTTTCTGACTTCAAACCGCTCCCCATTGATCCATATCACAGCCTTCCCGCTCCGTACATAGTAGATTTCTGTCCGCTCATGGAACGTCTGCTCCACCGGATTTGCAATCCAAAGCTCCTGCACCGCAATCTGCCGCTCCCTGAAATTATAATAGTCACTTCCCGTGAACCAGTCTTTCTGATACCACATATCTGCGTTCCTTTCTTTTTCCGATTTTTCCTTGTTTTTTCATTTCCTGCATCTTATTCACTCGTACCATTTGCCCGTATCAGCTGCCCGTCTCTCCCTGGACACGCTCTTTTACAAGTTCTGTAAATTTCTGCATCTCCTGCGTCACCCACTTGCTTTTATGATAGAGCAGCTGGCTGTACATCACTACCATAGGAAGATCTGTCTGCACTTCGAGCAGCTGTCCGTTTTCCAGTTCGTTTTTCACGGTGAATTCCGGAAGAAATGAATACCCCATCCCTTTTTGCAGCAGATGGATGATCGTCTCTGTATTTCCGATCTCCAGAACTGGCAGAAGCTCCAGGTCCCGCTCGGAGAGAAGCCGCTCCAGTTCATACTGATAGGCAGCGCCGGACTCTGTCAGAAGAAAGGCTTTTGTCACCAGTTCCCCCGCCGGAACGATTCTCTTTCTGTCCAGAATCTGTTCTGCCGGCGCCACAAAAAGAATCCGCTCCTGTTTCTGTACTTCCCTGCACCACTCTGCATGGCAGATTTTCCGATCCAGCGTAAAGACGAGATCGATCTCATTGCTTTTTGCCATCTCCATCAGTTCCTGGGTCGTTCCGGATCTGATTACGATCTTCACTTTCGGATAGCGCTCATAAAAGGATAGCAAAAGTTCCGGCAAAAGCGCCGTACAGACCGATTCCACTCCTCCGATCCGCAGTGTCCCATCCAGTTCCTGCTTATCTTTTGCAAAGAAACGTGCCTGATTGGTCACCCGCATGATTTCATTGGCGTAGGCGGTAAATTCCATGCCGCGTTCCGTCAGAGAGACGCGTTTCCCGATTCGTTCAAACAGTGGAGTACCCAGCTCTTTTTCCAGCTGACGGATCTGAACAGTCACTGCTGACTGTGAATATCCAAGCTGCTCTGCCGCTTTGGAAAAATTCTGCGTTGCCGCCACCTTTAAAAATGTATTGATATTTCTTAACTCCATTGCCTCCCCCTTCTCTCATGTCAGACAGTCTGTGCTGTTTCTCCACCACCGTTTTCTTCAATGCATTTTCCACAATCCGTCAGTACAAACTATACGCGGTCTGTACTCAGATTCTATTATGAATAATTTTCATATATCTTATAAAATTTATGAATTTTACGGATAGTTAAAAGTAGTATACAATAAAATCATGCGGACGTAAAGTTTTCTCTTTGCCGTCTGCATCAATAGGAAATGACAAAACCGGCGAAATTTTCGCCGGTGTCTGATCCGTTTCATTTGAATTTTAGAAAGGAAGTATCATTTATGCTGAACAGTGAAAATGTTTTAAATAGTGCACAATTAGAAGAAGCGATCAAGAAATTTGTACATACCTTCTGTCAGGAGAAACACGATATCCACTCGCAGAAAGTCACCTGGTATACCGATGAGACACAGTCAGAAAAAATCAGACAGATTGGAATCCCTAAGGACGGAAGACCCGTGGATGACGTTGTCGCAGAGATGGCGGAAGAAGTCTACCGCTACCGCGGAGATGCCAATCATCCAAGATTTTTCGGATTCGTTCCGGGGCCTGCCTCCTCGATCTCCTGGCTCGGGGATATTATGACATCCGCCTACAATATCCATGCCGGCGGCAGTAAGCTTGCCCCAATGGTCAACTGCATCGAGCAGGAAGTGCTCCACTGGCTCTGTGCGCAGGTTGGTTTTACCGAAAATCCAGGAGGTGTCTTTGTCAGCGGCGGATCGATGGCAAATATCACTGCACTGACTGCTGCCCGCGACCACAAACTTACCGATGAGACGATGCACCTCGGTGTTGCCTATATCTCTGACCAGACGCACAGCTCTGTTGCAAAAGGACTGCGGATCATCGGCATCCCAGACAGCCGGATCCGCAAGATCCCTACAAACAGTGACTTTCAGATGGAGATGGAAGCACTGGAAACACAGATCCAGACGGATCTGGAAAATGGCCTGATCCCGTTCGTCGTCATTGGAACTGCCGGAACGACCAATACCGGAAGCATTGATCCGCTGGAAGAAATCGCGTCCATTTGTTCCAAATACGAATTATGGTTCCACATCGACGGCGCTTACGGCGCTTCGATCCTCTTAAGTCCGAAGTACCGCCATCTGTTAAAAGGAACTGCACTTGCCGACAGTATCAGCTGGGACGCTCACAAATGGCTGTTCCAGACTTATGGCTG
>JAPFCT010000346.1 GCA_026169575.1 Faecalimonas sp. | reverse complement strand
ATAAAAATCCTCCTATTTAAAATCTGTTGATATTAGAGGGACAATATATCTTAACCTTGCCAACTTTCTACAACTAATTCATAATAATAATTAGCTAGTAAGTTTAAATTTTTGCGAATTTTTTCAAATACACTTATGAAGTTCTCTAAATCAACTACCACATTATCATATGTTTTTAAATAGAAATGATATTCTTCATGATTATTCATTGGATAACGGCTAAAATCAATGTTATAATAAGCTTTATTAATATTTTCGTTCATTATTGTTTTGAATAACTCATCGAGATAGGATTCTAGTTCTTTAATCATTTTATTAAAATCAGCTTCTTCATGTCCATATCCAAAACCATATTCTTTTATCTTCTCTTTAGCGGTTAACCATATTCCTCGTATATCGTGATTAGGATTAAATTTTGAATTATATCCAAGTAAAATATTTAGACTCCAGCAAATAGATTTTTCGTATAATTCAATTGCATGATTTACAGAAAAAAGCATTGGAAATATTAATATATCAGCTTTATTATCCCAATTATCGTTCAAACAATCCTTTGCTAATAAAATTGCGCTTTCAAAATATCCGTCCGCTATTACATTCATATTATGAATTGGCTCATGCTGATTTGTTCTCCAATTCATATAAGCTGTTTTATTAATATCTGCATTATAACTAAATATGTCTTTCATAAAATATATTCCTTTCATTTGAAACTATTTTCAAGCAAATTGTACAATTTACAAAAAACTATTGATACCAATTTTGTCTGGAATTTCATTTTCTTCACAATTGTAATTTTTACACTAGTTCGAATTCTTACAAGTCGATATCAATTTCATAGTTCTCATCGATGAGTATGTAATTGACATGATAGATCTTTGCCATTTTCAGCATCTGTGCATTATCTGCCAGTACACTTTCTAATGTACAGCAGGAATCATCGAGACGGTTTTCAATGACGTTTGCATAGTTTCTGATATCATCAAAATGCTCTCTGATATAGTGCTCGCTTAGCACAAGACAGTAATAGCGGATCTGCTTTTGGTAGTCTTCTGTGAAATCATTTTCCCAGCCAAAAGGAATATAACATCCTTCCACAATCAGATTTTGCCTGTTTTCGATGGCAGTTTTGATCATTTCCCGGACGATCGGCCACAAATATGCAGTGAGGTCTGCATCGTCGCTCATTGCAGTCAGTTCGGTCTGTTTACTGCGGATCAGCCCCATTTTTAAATGATCGATGGAAAGATAAGGGTAATGGTATTTTTCCAGCAGTCTCTGTGCAAGCGCAGTTTTGCCGGTATGAGAGGCGCCGGTAATTAAAATGATCATCTTAATCCTCCTCAGTGTGTAATCAGTCGGTTTGCGGGAACTATTTGTTTTCCCGCATTACCCGGCAAGGATTTCCGTATGCTATGGTGTTGTCCGGAATATCTTTTGTGACAATACTTCCGGCTCCGATGACAACATTATCGCCGATCGTAACTCCTGGCATGATGATCGCACCGCCGCCGATCCAGACATTATCGCCAATGATGACGGGCGCTGTCTGTGTCTTGCAAAAGGAAAAGGATCCATCTTCTTTTGCTTCTCCGAAACGCTCAACGGCATTTGTCGGGTGGAATGCAGTGTAGATCTGTACATTTGGAGCAATCAGGGCATTGTTTCCGATGCGAATGATATTATCATCCAGAAACGTGCAGTTCATATTGACTTCACAGTTGTTTCCAAAATAAATGTTATTTCCGTAATCCACATAAAAGGGGGCAGTAATCCAGAGATTTTTTCCTTTTCCGCCAAGCAGTTTGCTTAAGATCCGTTCTTTTTCCTCTGCATTTGCAGAATTGGTCTGGTTATAATCTCTTACCAGATCTTTGGCTTTATGCCACTGGGTTAGGAGTTCGCTGTCTCCGCAGTCATAAAGTTGTCCTGCTAACATTTTTTCTCTTTCTGT
>JAPFCT010000061.1 GCA_026169575.1 Faecalimonas sp. | reverse complement strand
TTCACAGGCTTATCATTTAATAAGGAATTTTCTGCTGCTTTCACTGCTTCAACGGCTGAACGTGTACCATTAAAATCCCATTTTTCGATCTGTTTTTTCAGATTTTCGATTGCATCTCCAAAAGCCTTCAGAACACCTTCTGTATGTTCTTTTTTTAATTCCTCCGCATATACGTTTTCTGCCTGATCCAGCACATACTGCGCGACTGCCTTTGCTGCTGTCTGAAGTTTTCCATCTGTTTTCGCATAATCAGAAGCAAACTTCTCGTATGCCGCAGTGAGCTGTTCTAAATCATATACCCCATTGGAAGTCTGCAGTGCCTCTGACAGAGCATTTGTCATCTCAACCGCTTCCTGATATGGATCCTTGCTTTTCAGTTCTTCCGAAAGATACTCCCACCATGCCCGGGCGCTTGTAACCATACTGTCAGCATCTGCTACAAGATCCGTCAGTTTTTCAGAATAGCTGGAGCCTTGTTTTACAGCAACTGCTTTTGCATCAGTAACCATCTGAATGATATCACGTCCACTCATCGTATCCAGATCTGCCGCATCCATTTTTGCGATCATCTCTGTCACTTCCTTGAGATAAGTCTCCTGATAGTACTCAGAATGCTCTTTTATATCATTCTGGATTTTCACTAACTGCTCTTTTAAGTCTGCGAACTGCTTTGCTCCCTCTTCTTTTGCATACTTTTCTGCTGCAAGAGCATATGCATCTGCTGCCTTTTGAAGTTTATCTGCCGCGCCGGAAAGAGCGCCGTAGTTCTTTGCTGCAAACACAGACTGATATTCCTGCAATGCGGTCTCATAGTTCTCTTTTTCTGCTCCGGCATATCCAATGGCATTCGCCCCTTCTACAGTCTCACTGACCTCTTTTAAAATTGTTGCCGAAACATTCTGGTATGCATTCATTACATTCTCATAATAGTATGTATTATAATCAGACAGGCTGGCATAAGAAAGCTGCCCATTCTTATATTCCTCCAGCAATTGCTGTCCATAGGAAGCAGCGTCCGGCGCCAGTTCATCTGCCACTCTCTGATATGTATAAACGTCTCCTCCACCCAGACTGTATGCTGTCTGGCCTGCCATAGAAGCCGGTGCACTCTTCAGAAAGCCTGCAAATGCAGCGCCTGCTTTTATACCATCTTCCAGGACTGCCGGATTCAGATGCTTTTCCATGTCATCCGCATAAGCCATGGCTTCATCAAAAAGCTTTATAATCTCTTCCGGACTGTTATTATTTGCCGAAAAAGCAATCGCTTTCTCATAATAACTCTGAATTTGTACAAGATAATCGTCCATGAATAATTCCGGGTTCGTTGCCAGAATAGATTCTAACTGGCGCCGCAAAATAGTCAGATTTTCTGTCAGGTACGCTTCATAATCTGACACATAATTCTTTGCATCTTGTAATATTTTCTTCAGATTATCTACTTCCATAACAAATTGCTCTTCATAGACATCTAAAACCGCTGTGGCCTCTTCCGGCGGAAGATTCTGTACCAAAACACTTAACGTTGTCTCGGATACTGCTCCTTTTAACTGGGCAAGCTTACCGGAAACATCAACAGAACTTCCGGTGATTTCTGAAATCGCTGCTTTTTCCTTCTCTGACATTTGTGAATAAAATGTTTCTACCTGATTCACCAGCTCTGTCAGATTCTTACTCATTAACGCCAGATCCTTCAGCGGAGCCTCCGGAGTTCCCTGCTTTGCTTCTTCTGCTACTGTACCGTTCTCTTCCTGCGGTTTTGTTTCTTCCTGCCCTTGTACAACCGGATCTGCAGCCGGCTCTTCCTGAACTTTCATTTCCTCAGATTTTTGTGTTTCTTTCGCTGTCTCCTGGGAAACCCCAGCGTCCGGCCCAGTAACTTCCGGCTTTATCTCCTGACTTTCCTGCTGCCCTGCTTCTACTGTTTTTTCAACAGCCGGCTCCGGCTCTGCTGCCATAACAGGAGTTGCCGCACCTAATGTCAGTGTTCCACATAACAGAAATGCTACAACTTGTTTTCTCTTCATAAGATTCCTCCTCATATAATATAATAAATACTACTCTTTCTGTCCGACCTTATAAGCTTGTTTCATTATAACAGCTTTTGGGGGAGAAAGCTATTATTTTTTAGCATTCTGTACATTTTTCATCTCACTAACCCAAGAACAAGTTGACGTCAAATCTTCTCTACTTTTTTAATCAAAATATTTTTGAAAAATAGCACGCAGCTTTCTCTTATGATACTCTCTTACTTATAAAATGAAAAACCAATAGTTTTAATTTACCCACACTTTATTTGAACTTCTTTCACAGAAATCAGATAAAAAATACCGCAGGTAAATTTTAACATCTATCTGGAAGATATCTTATTGCTTTTGACTTTTCCGTATTTCTATATGAATAACCTTCCCCTATTTTTATAGCGCCCGTCCATATGTATATTTCGGTGTTCCTCCCACGATCATTTTTCCTTTACTATCCTTATGATAAGGAAATACCCAGTAATAGTTATACGCTGTTTTTGAAGCCTCTTTGTCTGTAAACGTTGTTCCTTTTGTTGTCATTCCTACATATCCGTATTTTCCACCGGCTCTTTGCCCATATACTAAATATCCCTCCGCATCCTTCTGTTCTGTCCAGGTAAGTTTTACCCCTCCTTTCACAGAAGATGCCTTCAGATTCTGCACCGCCGGAATCACACCTTTTGCCCAGACATATTTTGTACATTTTCCCGGTAACATCTTCCCGCTATCTATATCTGTGACATACGGAAATACCCAGTAATAATTGTAATCAGTATCTAATGCCTTTTTATCTGTAAATGTTGTTCCTCTTGTTGTCATTCCTGCATATCCGTATTTTCCATCTTTCTGTGCATAAATCAAATATCCCTCTGCACCAGCTGATGCATCCCAGGTTAATTTTACTTTTTGCTTCCCATCCGAAACACTCTTTAAATTAGTCACTGCTTCTGGCAATTTTATTCTGAATTCTGCTGCAATCTCCACATCATTTTCCGGCATGACAAATGTAGTCTGTACACTTTCGGCATTTTCAAACACTACTCCTTCACTTTTTGTGTTCCAACGCACAAACTGCTGATCCGATGGCTCTTCTGCTGTAATCGTTATCCTCTGACCTGACTGCGCTTTTATGGTATCAGCATGACCTCCATTTACTTTTATCTCGTATTTTTCTGCTTCTTTAACTTTAAATTCTGCAGTGATCTCTACGTTATTTGCTGGCATAATAAACGTAGTCTCCGGACTTTCCGGCTGATCTATTAACACTTCTGGATCTTCTGTATTCCAGCGTACAAACTGTTCTCCCTCTGGCTCCTCCGCAGTAATTGTCACTTTCTCCCCTTCCCTGGCATTGGACGCACTTGCATATCCTCCATTTACCGTTACCTGATACTTTTCGGGTTGTTTTCCGTTTAATTTTTCCTCCCATATTTCCTTTCCCGATGAAATAATTTGGAGATAATTAACAAAGGTTTGCACATTATCATTACTTACTTTAGTGGTAATTGCAGGGCGTCCGCCTATATTTTTTACCATATATCGCATCATACCCTGGCTTTTATCATCATCAGAATCTGTAACATATATAGCACTGAGTTTTCCATCTGTATTAAATTCCGCACCCCAAATCGTAATTACATGGGCAAATGCAGAATTTCCCCTCTGATAATCTACAACCATAAGCTTTCCCGCAAGTAATAGCTCTTTTACCTCCCGGCTAAACAAATCATAACTTCCAAAGTAGCTTCTTCGTTCAGTCAATAAAGTTGTTTCAAATATATTGTAGAAAAATCCTCCTCTCTCATCCGGACCATTCTGCTCAAGCTTTTCTTTATCAGCATCCGAATGATTTGTCCCTCCCCCTTTCTTAGGCGGATAGCCATTTATAAATAGGTCTACTAAAATATCAGACCAATATCCATCTGTATTATAAGCATAATATTTGAAAAACATTTTATATATCGCGCTATCTGACTGACTTTTAAAAGAATTTAAAAAACTTTCTAATTCCTCTCTTTTAGGAGCATCTGGATTCTTTTCTAAATACTGTCCAATATATTCAGAATTCTGTTCCAGCCACCAATGTAGCATATTGGAAGCCGCTGCCGCGAAACACAAAGCCTGATCTCCCTCTCTGTCCTCTGTCTTATTCACATCATACCAGCCTTTATTCGGAATATAAGGAACCTTATATTCAATGAAAAGCGGATTCCCCTGAGGATCATTAAGCGTCTCTCTCTTAAATTCGCTGTCCGCTCCTCCCATTTTAGGTGGATTTACACCTTGCGCCCATATAATCTGCTTTTGTTCCTGATCATCCTCATTGAAATACTCTGTAATTACATTTTCTTCCTTTGAAAAGTTTTCTTCTTCAGCAAAAAGTTCATTTTGAGTGCCTCCATCCGGCTCCATCGCATGGCTTGCCGGGAAATCAATCTGTACCATTACCATAATTGCTGCTAAAATAGCAGAAACGCTGTATATTGTCTTTTTTCTACTCATAATTTCTCCTCATATAATCACATGTTTCTTAATTACAAACTTCAAAACTTCGGAGCCTCATATATCTATGAACAAGACACTTCCACAAATCATTAATATATCCGTAATACTTTCCATCGATCACCGACAATTCTTACAATGCCCGTCCATATGTATACTTCGGTGTTCCACCCACAATCATATCTCCTCTACTATCTTTATGATATGGAAATACCCAGTAATAATTGTATGCCGTCTTAGATGCTTTCTTATCTACAAATGTTGTTCCTTTTGTTGTCATGCCTACATAACCGTATTTCCCACCGGCTCTTTGCCCGTATACAAGATATCCTTCTGCATCATTTTGTTTTGTCCATGTCAGCTTCACTCCCCCTTTTACAGAAGATGCTTTCAGATTCTGCACTGCCGGAATCACACCTTTTGCATAAACATATTTTTCACATGTACCCGGGATCATTTTTCCGGTATTCTGGTCAGTGACATATGGGAATACCCAGTAGTAATTATAATCCGTATCCAATGCGTTCTTATCTGTAAATGTTGTCCCCTTTGTTGTCATACCCACATAACCGTATTTGCCACTTTTCTGCGCGTAAACTAAATAACCTTCTGCATTTCCAGATACATTCCATGATAAAAGCACTTTATTCTTTCCTGAAGAAATAGCTTTTAGATTTCTTACATTTTCCAAGCCATAAGGATCATATACATTAATTCTAAGCGTATCTTGTATCTCCGGTTTCTCCTTCAGCTTTGCTGTTAATGTTCCCGAACCAACCTTTACTCCTGTTAAATGCCCCAATGTATCTACTTGAAATACTTTTATATCAGAGCTACTCCACTCAACTGCTGATGGCAAAATCCATGTGACAGCTATGTTCCACCCATTATTTAACAGTACAAATTTTCCATCATAATCCTCTTTTTCTCCTCTTGCTAATCGATATGGATCTCCCACATTCATTTGGCATTGAATATTATCTGTAATTACCTCAACAGCCTCCTGTGTGTTAATATTTTCTCTTTCGTCGGTAGGTACGGCTTCTGAATTTCCGAATAATTGTACCCAGTATCTGACACCACCTTGTGTAAAACAACCTACCCCCATAATAGAAAAGTCTTTATCTAGAATATTTGCCTTATGTCCTGATGAATTCATCCACTGATTCATTGTCCCCTCTGCAGTGGAATTCCCAGCTGCAATATTTTCTCCAGATGCTTTATCCGAAATAGAAAAACAGTTCTTCCCATTTGGTCGTGTATGAGAAAAATCTATCTGTGTTTCTATCGCCCTCGTCATAGCAGCATGTAACAGATCTTTATCCATAGATACTTCCGGTACACCTGCTTTTGTCCGTTCTTGATTCACTAATTCAAGTACCCTCCATGCCTCCTCATAGAGGTATGTTCCCTCCAGCCAGATATCCGTACACTCTTCCTCATACTGAAAAGCAGGAATCTCATCTCCTGCATTCATTGCTTCTCCAATATTTATTTCCCCCTCCATTCCCGACATATTAATATTTTGTATGTTGTCATTCATCTCATCTGCTGCAGAAACCTTACTTTCCCCTAAAAAAGCAAAACATACTACTGTTATAATACACACTATAGCACTTTTCAAAAATTTGTACATCTTTTCTCTCCTTTATATTTTACATCTTTTCTCTAAAATTATCATTCTCTTTTCCTTTTTTGTTAATGAGGCTTACAATTAATACGGTAAAAACAATTCCAATTCCACTTACTACTATTGTGTAAAAGCCGGAAATACCTACAATTCCAAAATGTTCTACAACCTTCCTTCCACCGAAAACAAATGATAAAAATGCAAACATATAACCGACAATCAATAAATTTTGCTTTCTTACTATTGTAATAATCATTTGGAAGAAATTTACAAAAGCCAATGCCCCACCACCAATCAGCAAGATTACCAATGCGGTTTTATATTCTTTTAAGTTTACACCGTAAAGCAGAGATAATACTGGAATCCCCAGAAAATATCCTCCCAAAACCGCTACCATAGAAAGCAAAACGATAAGTCCTGCCTGCTTCCATATTAAATTTTTAAACTGCGTAAATTTTCCTTCATGCCATAACAATGCCATCTTACTGATTACTGGCTGATACACAAACTGACTCAAAAGACTAATCACAAATACAGGCATAAAAATATAAGTAAAACATGCCTGAGCTTCACTGGACATCACTTTATCAATAGCATATTTAGGAGCATTACCTATATAAATCACTAAATATGAGGCGATAAATAACGGGAAGCATTCTCTGCATAATCTCTTCATCTGATTGCAGCGCCATTTCTTCTTCTCAATTTCAAATTCTTTCAGCGCTATATAGTTCAACAACAAAAATTGAACAAACGATACAATAAGAGCAATCACAGATGTTATAATTAAATCTTCTGTAATTATATAAAAAACAAAATATACAACTATGTAACTCATAATCCTTATGGTAAGGATCTTCCCTGCTACATCCAACCTGAGATGTTGCTGAAACATGCCATGAAATACGTCTTCCAAAGCATCTATCACTTTCGCCAAACAAACCAATATTACCACTGTACACTTCTGTAGATTGTAC
>JAPFCT010000352.1 GCA_026169575.1 Faecalimonas sp. | reverse complement strand
ATGCTCATAATAATCAATAAAAATAGTTTGTAATATATTACTCATGTAATTATTTTACAATAAAGAAACACAAAGGAAAACCCCCACCCCTCAAGAATGAGGGGCAGGGGAGCTGAGAGTGTGCTCAGCACACTTTTTTAGTGACGACACATTATCCGGAAGTGAAAATATATGCAACGCAGGAACCGGGGATTGAAAATGCAAGAATGACATTTGACCGGGAAAATCTGACCCCGCTGTATCAGATGGTGATTGGAGAGGCAGGAGAGAGTTGTGCGCTTCATATTGCCAAAAGACTTGGGATGCCAAAGCGCATGTTGAAAAGAGCGATGGAGGCTGCGTACGGAAGACAGCCGAAAGAGAGAAAAGAATCTGCAGATGCAGTGGAGATACAACAGTCACTTTTGGAATTGTCCGGGGCAGAGCAGGAAAGTTTGGAAAAGGTGTATATACCGCGGATCCAGAGGAGAAAGGCAGCGCATAAGAAAAAAGACGCCGGATTTCAAAGAGGAGACAGCGTGATGGTATATCCGGATCAAAAAATCGGGATTATCTGTGAACCGGCAAATGAGAAGGGGGTTCTGCGGGTTCAGGTAAAAGGAAAGAAAATCTGGATCAATCAGAAGCGGATCAAACTGCTTGTGCCGGCAGAACAGCTGTACCCGGAAGATTATGATTTTTCCATCGTGTTTGAGACTGCAGAACACAGAAAGCTCCGGCATGATATGGAGCGGAAATATGTGGAAGAAGCAATTTACCATGAATAGAGCGATCGGGGAAAGGGAATGTATTTGAGTAAAGCGGATAGAGGAAAACAAGTTTTTGCCGCGAATTGACTTCCGTAACAGAATCTTTTATAATAAAGGAGCAATAGGCAGAACTTATATATGTTCAAGATTGGTTGGACGTTTCTACAAACTACCGGAATAGTTGACTATAAGTGGGGAGATGCAAGGAGGCAGTGTACTTTTTGTATCGCCCCATTTTCTGCGTAAAAAGATAGAAGTTGTCGGAATGGAGTGACAGACTTCCGGCAACAATGTTTGGGAAAGTGAGGAAGAGACGATCATGAAGAACGATTTTATTTTAAAAGGAAATATTTGTTACAGTGAGACGATGGACAGACTGCGGGTGGCCGAGCAGCAATATGTCATCAGTGGGGATGGAAAGAGTGCAGGGGTATTTTCAGAAATCCCTGAGAAATATCAGGGACTGCCGGTGAAGGACTGCGGGGATGCCTTGATTGTCCCGGGGATGGTGGATCTTCATGCACATGCGCCGCAGTATGCGTTCCGTGGACTTGGCATGGATCTGGAGCTGTTAGAGTGGCTCAATACGCATACGTTTCCTGAGGAGGCAAAGTATGCCAGTGAAGTGTATGCAAAACGGGCATATACGATGTATGTGGAAGAACTGAAGAAGAGCGATGTGACAAGAGCGGTCATTTTTGCGACAATGCATGTGGAGGGAACGAAGATCCTGATGGAACTTCTGGAAGACTCCGGGCTGTCGGCTTATGTGGGAAAGGTAAATATGGACCGGAACGGAGGAAAAGATCTGGAGGAAGAAAGTGCCAAAAGATCGCTGGAAGAAACGAGGAGGTGGCTTGCAGAGACGGACGGACGTTTTCAACATGTCAGACCGATCCTGACACCACGGTTTATCCCTTCCTGTACCGATGAGCTGATGCGGGGGCTGGCAGAACTGCAAAAAGAGAAAAAGCTTCCGGTACAGTCCCACTTATCTGAAAATCCGGGTGAGATCGCATGGGTGAAAGAACTCTGCCCGAATGTGTCAAATTACAGCGAGGCATATGAACAGTTCGGACTTTTTGGAGGGGACTGCCCGACCATTATGGCACACTGCATCTGGATGGAAGAGGAAGAGATTGAAAAAATGAAGAACAATCAGGTATATGTGGCGCACTGTCCGCAGTCCAATATGAATCTTTCCTCAGGGATTGCCCCGGTGAGAAGATTTCTGTCTGAGGGGATCCCGACCGGACTTGGAAGCGACATGGCGGCAGGATACAGCACGTCGATCTTCCGGGCAATGGCAGATGCGATCCAGTGTTCCAAAATGCGCTGGAGACTTGTGGATGACACACAGAAACCGCTGACGGTGGAGGAAGCATTCTATCTTGGAACAAAAGGCGGCGGGGCATTTTTCGGAAAGGTCGGAAGTTTTGAAGAAGGATACGAGTTTGACGCGCTGATTTTAGATGACAGCAGCATTGCGCATCCGCAGGAACTGACCGTGCGTGACCGCCTGGAGCGCATGATCTATCTGTCTGATGACCGGCACATTACAGAAAAGTACGTTTCCGGACGAAAAGTCAAATAGTACCTCCGGGACAATGTAGACGATAAGGACAATGCAGAATATACGAATACCGATAAGAAAAGAAAGGGAAACAGAAAACATGGAGCTGGCGTATCAAAAACTGGAACAAAATCTAATCGACCTGATCAAAGAGGAGCAGATCAAGCTTGGATATCAGAAGGAGACGATCCGTCTGTATTATCCGGCAGATTCTCTGCTCCGGCTGTTGGGAAAAGAACTTTCTATAGAAGAACTGCAGCAGGAGCTAGAATGGTTCGGAGCACATACAGAATATTTGGGAAAGGTTGCCGTGTCTCACAAAAAAGACCGCTTTTGCCTCTGTATCCCGCCGGAAGGGGCAGTCTATGTACATGAACGGGCGCCGGAGAATCCGTTTTTAAACGAGTGGATCACAGCAGTGTCCGTTCATGGATGTACTCTGGAAAAATTATTGGAAATCTGTGAGAAGTATTCTGACCATACCATTGTTGAGAAGATTAAAGAAGGTGAGTTCGATGTGCTGATCTATTTTGCAGATCAGAAACCGGATGCCTATTATTATTGCGTCAAATTTGAGGGAAGTCATGTGATCTATCACCGGTTTACGAAAGAAGACTACGAAGAGATGGGATTTTAGCTGAAAAATGAGGTCGGTTTAACGCATCGACCTCATTTGCTGAAGAAGTTCTAAATCTTCTTTTGTCACTTTCAGATTGGAGGCAAATTCTTTTCCATCAGGTGTGCGGATCTGGATTTCCATTACGGTTCCTTCGCAAAGTCCATTCTGATAGACTGCATTCATAAATTTTGGAAACTTTGGATGTCTGGAAGTGAAGCCGTTCCAAAGATTTCTAATCTGTAATAATTGCATTGGATTCATAGATTGTTCTCCTTAAAAACATTGATTATTTCCGCCTTGTATCATATCATAATGATAGAAAATGTAAAGAGCCTGGAAGGGAGAAATTGATTTTGTACAAAAAAGAAGAAGCATTACATATCTTAAAGCACTATTTCGGATACGATTCCTTTCGTGAGGGGCAGGAATTTCTGATCGAACAGATGATGAACGGCCGGGATGTATTTGGAATTATGCCGACCGGGGCAGGAAAATCACTCTGCTATCAGATTCCGGCGCTTCTGATGCCGGGGATCACATTAGTCATTTCACCACTCATTTCTCTGATGAAAGATCAAGTCGCCGCATTGAATCAGGCAGGTGTCCACGCAGCTTTTCTGAATAGTTCCCTGACGCAGGGACAGTATCTGACCGCACTCCGCTATGCGAAAGAAGGGCGGTATAAGATTATCTATGTGGCGCCGGAACGGCTTCTGACAGAAAGTTTTCTTGGATTTGCGAGAGAGGCAGAGATTTCGATGGTGAGCGTGGATGAGGCACACTGCGTATCGCAATGGGGGCAGGATTTCAGACCGAGTTATTTGAAAATTGCGGAATTTTTCAACTATCTTGACACACGCCCGGTTCTGAGCGCCTTCACAGCGACGGCGACAGCGGAAGTGAAGGAAGATATCATTGCCCTACTGAACCTGCGGGATCCCGTAATGATCACCACCGGATTTGACCGGGCAAATCTCAGGTTCTGCGTGGAGCATCCAAGAGATAAATTTGCGGCAGTGACCGCTTATCTGAGGGAGCATGAAGGAGAATGTGGGATCATTTACTGTCTGACGAGAAAAGTTGTCGAGGAAGTCTGCGGGAAGCTGATCAAAGAAGGGGTGGAAGTGACACGGTATCACGCAGGGCTTAGTGACGAGGAACGGAAGCAGAATCAGGAAGATTTTATCTATGACCGGAAGCAGATCATGGTGGCGACCAATGCATTTGGGATGGGAATTGATAAGTCGAATGTCCGTTTTGTGATCCATTACAATATGCCGAAAAACATGGAAAGTTACTATCAGGAGGCAGGGAGAGCCGGAAGAGACGGGATGCCGTCTGAATGTATGTTGCTCTATTCCGGGCAGGATGTGATCACAAATCAGTTTTTCATTGAGCAGGCAGGAGATCAGGGAGAGTTTGATCCGGAGACGGCAGAACTGATCCGGGAGCGTGAGCGGGAACGGCTTCAGAAAATGACCTATTACTGCTTTACCAACGAATGTCTGCGGGAGTATATGCTGCGCTATTTCGGAGAATATGGGGCAAATTACTGTGGAAACTGTTCGAACTGTCTGACCCAGTTTGAGGAAATCGATGTGACTGCTCCGGCAAAGGCGATGGTAAACTGTGTGCGGACAAGTGGACAGCGGTATGGGATCAATGTGATCATAGAAACCGTTCATGGAGGAAAGTCTGCAAAGATTTTGAAATATCACATGGATGAAAATGAAACATACGGAACGATGGAAGCGATCCCGGTCTTTCGTCTGCGGCAGATCATGAACCATCTGATTTTAAACGAATATCTGCTGCTGACAAAAGACGAGT
>JAPFCT010000223.1 GCA_026169575.1 Faecalimonas sp. | reverse complement strand
TGATATTTTTGAATAAACCGATAAGCCGTCAATCGATTTCCTTCGCAAAGAATGCCGCTGCTTTTTTTAGAAAGAGATTTTCCTTTTTTACTTCTTCCAGTTCTTTCTTTAAACGTAAAATCTCTTTCATAGAGTCAAAATCTTTTTGGGCTTCGGGATTAGATTGGCATTCTTCACGGAATTCCTGACACCATTTCGTTATGCTGGCTTTGGAAACACCATATTCCGAAATAATGCTTTTCGCAGTTCGTCCTTCTTCTAATTTCAGATGAACGATTTTCTTTTTAAATTCATCATCGTAATACTGTGGCATAGTTTCATTCCTCTTTTCTTCATAAGATTATATCTTATTAGCCACATGTGTTACAACTATAGTTTATCACAACAGGATTACCACCGCACCGATCAGCCCTGCAAGCAAGTCTGCCGGATGGAAACTGGGAGCTATGCTTTTCCATAGCCTGGGAAAATCCGTCGCCCAGGTTTAAGAGCTTGCCGGAAAGGTCAGCTCCGGGAGAGAGCCGCACCGCCTGGACTGCCTTATCGAACAGCCACACAAAGAGCAGATATGGGAGGTTTAAGATCAGCAGCTTTTTCACATTTACCTGTTTCATAGCTCCATCCCCCTGTCCTTGTGTTTGGTGCGGTCCAGGACCTTATCATTTTTCTGCACCAGCTCTTTCATGCTGGATAAGAGTTTTCGGATGGAGGGCTTTTTCTCCTGGGAGAGCTGCTTTGCGGAAAACTCCTTAAAAGCCGCCGTCATAACGTCAGCGTCCCGGCCTTTGAAGAATACCAGGTACTGGGGCGGCTGCGTGCTGCTGTCTTTTTTCAGGGCAAAATCAATGCCGTACTTCTTAGCGGTGGCAGAAAATGCCCGGATGTTGTCGTTGGTGATCTCCAGGTTGGAAACTCCGGTGTTGTGTTTCATCAGCTCCTTTAGGGTCTGTTTTCCTTTGGGGAGCTGGTGGCTTTTGTTTTTCTGTGCCTCCAGGAACTTCCGCATGGCCTTAGCCAGGACAGAGGCGGTCATTCTGGAAGTGGTGATGGCAAGTGTCATTGTTTTCTGTGTTACTTCTTCCTGCATGGGTTACCTCCTTTCCCCGCCGCCGTATAGGTCATGGTTCACCAGGGAAGTGTAATAGCTGCTGATGGTGGATGGTGCATTATACAAAGCTGCCAGCAGGTACTTCTTGATGTTGCGGACATAGGTGGTATTCTCCTGCATACTGGAAAGCACATATTCAATATGCGAACTGTCCAGTTTCATAAAGCGGGATTTTACCACCTCCGCCGGATGATCGTCTCCGGCAATGCGGATGGTCTTTCTTGCGGAACAGACCGTGTCCACAATCAGCTCCACCAGTTCGTCAAGCCGCTCTTTGTCAATCTGGTTGTTTTGAACCAGATGGCGGTACTCGATATTTTCCAGGATGATCTCCTGATAAATCTCTCTGGCAGACCTCGTATCCGTTCCCATCCCATCCGCCGCCTGCGGCTCATCCTCATACGGATTTGATCGGATAGGATTTGATACCTCTGTATTTGATAAATCAGTTTTTAATCCCTGGTTACTTGATTTCTTAGTATTTAATTGTGTGGGTTTCCCCTGTTCAGGTTCTTCCTATTCAGGGTTTCCCAAGACTGGATTTTCCAAAACCGGATTTTCCTGTTTAGGTTTTCCCTATCCCGGCTGGGGCGGCTTAGGCTGCTCCAGAATGGTGTACTGAATATCCGTGAGCTGTCCTTTGGCGTTTCGGACACGCTCCCGTATCACATAGTCGTGTTCCTCCAGCTCATTGACAGCGGAACAAATGCTGTCCACACCGTCCTTGCATATCTGGGCAAGCCCCCTGGTGGTATAGTCCCAGTCCTCCGGGAGGGAGAGCATGAGGGAGAGAAGCCCCTTTGCTTTGAGGGACAGTTTCGTATTACGCAGATGATGGTTTGCCATCACAGTATAATCACGGGTTTTCTCTATGCGGAAAACTGCCATAATCAGACACCTCCTTTCCGTTTTCTAAAAAGGTCGTTTTCCTTGTGATTTTTCCTCTATGCCGTTTCCGTCAGGGTACGGGGATAAATCCCTCTGCCTTTTATCAGAGGGAGGCACACAGAGAGGAAAAGGGATGATTTTCGCCCCAAAAGAGGGTGCTTTTCAGAGATCACGGTCTTTTGCGTCATAGCGGAGGTTGCTGGCTATCACTTTGGCGTGGTTTCTGATCTTGATAAATCCCTTGCCCTGGTTCTCCCTGGCTTTCTGGTATCCCTGATCGGTGAGGAACAGCCGCATACGCTCACCTTTATATCCCATAGGGGACTCATCAGAGAGAACATCAAAGACGATCATGTGGTGGGTGTCAGGGTCAAAACGCTCCAGAGCCATAATGTCATGGCCGGCCAGTTTCTCCGCCCCGGACTTCTGCCTTGCCTCCGCAAGCATTTCCCCGATGGTTCGGGCTTTCCCCGGCAGGCGATAATTCTTCTGAACATCATTCACCAGAGCCATGCACTCCTTGTCAGAGAGCAGACGGAGTTTTGCTAAAAGGTTCTCGGAGGTATCTTTGATTTCATGGTTCCTTGTATAGCGGCCAATCATGGCGATCTCATTCAGAACGGCTGCCTGACAGGTGCTTTCTATCTGGTAGACCATTCTCTTTTCGTTTTCAGTCAAATTCATGGGATGAGCTCCTTTCTGATTTTTGGTATAAAAAATGCCACAGGTGGTTAACCTATGGCATATAAAGGAATATAAAATTTTAATGTAGCATAAGTATGTATAAAAACACTGGAGGCAATATGGATTCTTTAAAAACACATTGTCAATACGGATATGCATTGTTGGGCGAAAAACCACCTCGAATAGACAATACCGTAGAATATGTAATTATAGGTGTGTCAATTTACTTTCCACATTGTGTAATTATACGGCGTAGAGATTCTTGTTCATTTAATGGGAAAAAACAATGGATAGTTCCCCAAAATAGTTTGTATTAACTCATATCTAATTCACTAATCAAATCACTCAGAGTGGATAGACCTTTATTTTTTTCGAGGAAATCACTATACAAATTTTCTGCATTACGAAGCAATTCATCATAGTACATTATTCGGCAATTATATTCTTTTAATGAACGTTTAGTAGCCTCGTAAACAGTTTCATTAAAGTCTTTTCCATCTAAATGTTGACCTAACAATACTATAATTTCAAATGGTTCTGGCATTTCCTGAGTTGCCATTATCTTTGTAGTGGCGACAAAATACTTTCTTACTTGTGCGGAAAGTTCATCAGTTTTAACAACGCGATTACCTTTCTTAAGTTCAATGATAAGATGTTTGTTTGAAGCCTTTTTGTATCTAATGTCGAGACGCGCATCTTTTTCTTCTTGGGTTAGTCCTGCGTCAATGATGTCAAATTGAGTTTTAAATGCTTGCTCTACTATAGGAGCTTCCGTCCCTCGGTCCCATGATGGATCTAACAACCAGAGATTTTTACTTAGATGTTCTTGAACGACTTTTTCTAAACTTCCATCAGAGACAACATCTTTCATTTTTTGAATAACAGCTAATCTCTCTTGCACAATTTGATAATACATAGTGGCTTCAATATTATCAAGACGTCCAGCAACTTCCAAAAAGGCCGCAATATTTTCAGCAGAGATTTTTTCTAATTGACTTAACTCATTTTTTAATTTAAATGATTCAAAAGCTAAAACCCCGTGTTTAAATAATTCTTTCTTTTCATCTTTCTCCACAGTTAATTGATTGATTTTTCCGAATAGTTTTTTTGCAGATCTTTTATCGTCGCCTTGTAAATCTTTATACCAATCACTTACAACAGCATATTTACATGCTTCTGCTTCACCTGTATTGCTTCGTGTTTCTTCCCAATCACTTCTTATAGTTGATAACTCTTTTTTGATAAAGTCCTTTAAAGCAACATAGCGTTCATCATCTTCAAAAAAATCTTGTCTGCTACTTGTTGTTATATCTGCTTCATCATCTAAATCTAAAAAATCAGCTGATAATTCACCAAAAATATACTTAGAATAAAGGGCCGTTGTACCAATTTCAGAAAATATGTCTTCTTTAGCCATCTTACCTCGTACCATGATTACGATACGATTTAAGTTTTCATCATCATCAAGTTCATTTGGCTCTGCACAAGTAGCAATCCAACCGGAAACTTGATATTTTTCTTCTCCGATTGTTATAGTTGAAGGCCGCTCTTTTTTTAATTTTATTTTTTCATCTTTGGTTTGCTTTAGTAATTCTTCCTTATATTCTTCGCCTTTTTCTTCAGGCAAATACATCCAGACACATTGGGCTTTAGAAAGATAGTTTCTATCAGAAACCATAATTTCTTTGTCATTTATAAAAACTTTGAAATTATTCTTTTCTCCAATAATAGCAAATCTGCGTGCTAAACGTTGCTTCAAGTGTGTTGCAAGAGAAGCAGTTCTTTTCTTTTTTAAGTCATTTAAAATGATAAGTGTCCCGTTCCCTTCAAATGGCACATCCGTTGTTGGAAGCTCTTTTGGATAATAGGTATCATTTGTTTCTATTGCCGCTTTTAAAGAATTTGTATCAATTTCAAATCCATTTAGTTCGTTATTTTTGCGGGAATAAACTTTAACAATGTTCGCAATAGAAAATAAAGAAAGCTTACCAATTCCTTTTCTCCCCATTACCGGTCTATGTAAGTTAGGAGATTCACCACTTTCGCTACGCTTTTGATAACCGACTGTTAAGTATTTATTATTTATATCAGACAGATCCATTCCTACTCCATTATCGGCGATGGTAATGGTATCTCCATCAATTTGAATTTTTACTTCTGTAGCATCTGCATCCCAGGCATTAGCAACAACTTCTGAAAGAACAGCCGAGGTATTACTATAAAGATTCAACCCCAAATGATTTAACACCTGTAGATTGATAGACATCTGAAATTTTGGCTCACTCATAATCCTACCTCCATATGTTTAGAAATATATTCAAAATATAATCTTACTGCTCTGCGAATTTGGGCACGAACAGATGGAACAATATTTTTGAAAGAATTTTCTTCATTTAAATTCTTTAAGTAGCTTTCACAATCATTGTTCTCAAAATCTAAAATTCTTTTAGCTCGACCTATTCTTGAGAGTGTGTCGCCAGCAACTTTTGGAGAGAGTTTTTTTTCATTCTTAAGCCAATCTATAAAACGCAAATTATGTAAATCAGTATCTCCGTTAATAAAACGCATTAAACAAGTTGCCACATAATTAGCCAGTCTAACTGGAACTGCATTTCCAATCATTTGTTCAGTTGAAGCAGATGATTCATCCCAAATAAAATTTGGAGGAAATGTTTGTATAAGAGAGCGTTCTAATGAGGACAAATTACGCACCCCATCAGGAGCAATTAAATCTCCAGCATGTCTTTTATAATTTCCCGGTTTTGGTCGATTAACACCTCTTATAGTAGGAGATGGTTCATCAACAGAAAATATGCCACGTCGTTTATATGAACGAGGATGGCGATAATAGTATTCCATTGCTAATTCATAATTTTCTTGTTGAAAGTATTCTCGTACCGTTAAAGGAAATACAGATTGGTTTGTAGAAAGTAATCCATCTAAAAAACTATCTTGACCATCTTTATATCCAATACAAAAAAAGCGTTTTCTTTTTTGTGGGACACCACAAAAACTTGCGTCAAGAACCTTTTCTGTTAGTCCATATCCAGCCTCTTTGAAGATTTTACGAGCTTTTTTGTAAGCTTCGCTGCTCGAGGCACGCTCCACATTTTCCATTACAAAATATTGGGGCAAAAATTCACTAATAATTTTGGCGTAAGCAACAGTTAAATTTGCACGATCGCCTTCGATTCTATTACCTGCACCTGAAAAATCTTGACAAGGAGGTCCCCCTATTATAATATCAGGATTATATTTTGAAATGGTTTTAACGGAAAGTTCTACATCAGAAAGATCAACATCTTCAACTTGATGCGAAAAATTCTTTTTATAGCAAGAGATAGCAGTATTCCAATGTTCAAAACCAGCTAAAATATTAAAACCAGCTTCTTGAAATCCCAATGACATTCCACCACAGCCACAAAACAAGTCTACAATAGTAATGTTAATCTCCTCCTCTCCGTTAAGTGTTTTAATAATTTATTATACCATACCTAAAGTTATAGAGGCAACTGGATTTGTATTTTTTTATCAAAGTTTTTTTATCAAAGTCAAAAATTGTTGTGTGCATACTAAAACCACAATACGGGTTTTCAGTCTGAAAAGTAAAGGTTAAACTAATAGGTGCTTGCTAAGAATTTGCTAATTGGATACTACATAATGGGGCGAAAAGCGTTGTATGAAATGTTGAGCCATAACAGATACAACGACTGAAAAAGCCCGTAAAATCAAGGTTTTCTTGAATGAGAAGTTATGTAGTCGGCAACCGCACGAGGTGGTAAGCCATACTCCTAAGTACTAGTTGTGAGTTCGATTCTCGCAGGGAACGTTGAAGAAATTGTAACTGTTATAAGAAAATTTCAGTTTGCCGAATGGAATTATTTAAGGGAAAGACGTGTAAATATTTATTGTGATAATAAGCGAAAGATCTGAGTAAAATCAGTTTTTCGCTTTTTCTTTATATTTTGTGAATTTGAAAGAAAATCTCTTGTTATCAAATGTATATGTAAGTGTAGTGGTGTATTATAGAATAGAGAAAAAGTATGCGGATTTGGAGTGATGAGATTATGAAGAAGAAATCTGTGATCAGAAAGGCATTTTTTATGATGACAGTACATTTTATTTTGCTGCTTGTAGTATTTTTTTCCTATTTGTTTTTTTCTTATCATACAGCAGTAGGAAATCTGAGAGATAGTATGGAAAATTTAATTCAGATCTATGGGAGGGAGTTGGAAAATAAGATTGAGAATGCAGATATGCTTTTAGAGCGTCTGATCTACGCAAATGATGATTATACACTTTTGCAGAGCAGAGATGAGGCAACCCGGTATTACGCATCAGTAAGGCTGAAGCATTTGATAGAGGAACAGACAGCTTATGATGATTCTGTTGATGCAGTTGTTATGGCAGACAGCGTATATGGAGTATGTCTGGATTATGAAAACAGACAAATTTCTCTGGAAAATAAAACAAGCCTCAGAGAGTTTGTGAGCAGAGGTGCAAAAAGAGGCAGAGGAAAGGCCCAGTGGAACATAGAAGTGATCGGAGATGACAGGTATCTTTATAAAATGTACATCTGGCAGGGGCGTGCAGTGGGAATTTTTATTTCAGTTGACAGATTTATGGATAATGTACGGGGGGATGAATTAAATGATATGACAGTGGTTCTGCTTGACAGTGAAAACAGAATTTGGAGCATTCTGGGTGAAAGCATATCGGGTATGGAAATAGGTAAAAATCCGGAAGCGGTACTGGGAAAATTAACACAAAAAACAAACTATGAATTAGCAGAAGGCAGAATGAAAATATATGCCTGTGTGAGTATATCTGCTCTCTGGGGACAGATTCAGGTGAATATGATTCTGGTGATGATCGTAATCTTAACATTGACAGTGTATTCGATTATGATGCTGCGGTTTATTCAAAGAGAGTTGATATTTCCAACAAGGCGTATGCAGAAGACGATGATACGAATGAGGGATGGAGAATATAAGCTGAGAATTCAGGATGTATTTACGAGCAGTGAATTTACACTGTTGAAAGACACTTTCAACGAATTAGCGGATGAAATAGTGAATTTACGAATACAAAGTTACGAAAAGCAAATTGATCTGCAAGAAACAGAATTAAAGTGTGTCAGACTTCAAATAAGACCACATTTCTTTTTAAATGCTATGACGACAATCTCCAGTTTAAGTCAACGGGAAAAGAATAAAGAAATACAACGGTATATTGAGGCTCTTTCAAAGAATATCCGTTATATGTTCCGGTCAGGGCTTCATACAGTAACGCTTGGAGAAGAAATACGCCATATTGAGAATTATTTTGAGATGCAGCAGCTGAATTATCCAGACTGTGTATTTTACTATATTGATATACCAAAAGAACTGGAAATGTGGAGAATCCCACAGATGCTGATTCATACGGTAATTGAAAATGAATATAAATATGCGGTCGCAGTAGATCAGGTTCTGACCATTCTGATCAAAGCAGAAGTACGGGAAGAAAAGGGAGAAGAGATGTTATATTTGTCGATCGAGGATGATGGGGGTGGCTATCCGCAGGAAGTCCTTGAAAATTTTCTGTATGAAACAGGTGAAAGACATGAGAAGCCTCAGAATGGGGAACGAATTGGTCTTATCAGTATAAAAAGGATGTTGGAACTGATGTATGAGAGGGAGGATCTGTTTGAAATCGGAAACACAGTACCTCATGGGTGCTGTAATTATTTTCGGATTCCAAAGCAGCCGATCCAGGAAATAAAAGAATCTTAAGACAGATAGTATTAGATAAAATGATGAAAGGAATGACGAAAAATGCAGGCTTTGATTGTTGATGATGATATTGCAACAGTAGATGTAGTAGAAAATTCAATAGACTGGAAGAGTCTGGGAGTTACAGAGATATTTACGGCTTATAATATCAGTCGTGCAAAGGAAATTCTTTCCGAACGGAATGTCGATATTATTATAAGTGATATTGAAATGCCAAAGGGCTCGGGAATTGATTTGCTGGAATGGATCAGGGAAAATGAAATTCCAGGAGAATTTTTATTTTTAACTTGTTATGAGAAATTTGATTATGCTGCAAAGGCGTTGAAAAATCATGCGTCAGAGTATTTGTTAAAACCTTTTGATATCAATATTATGGAGGTGGCGCTTAAAAAGATTGTCCTGAAGATTAAGGAAAGAAAACAATTAATTGCTGAAAGTGAATATGGTAAATGGGCAAAACGCAATTCAAGACAAATGAAGCTTGCATTTTGGAATCAAATGATTTCCGGACATTTGACAGGAAGGGGGGCAGCAGAATCTATTGCAGAAAAGCGGTTAAATATTGATGCGGGCGCCAGTTACCGACTGGTAATTTCCAAAATTGCCAGACCAGATCAGGAGAAGATGAACCAGGGATTAATGTTGTTTATTATAGAAAATATTCATTCTGAAATATTATGTGGAAATCCGGAGAATGAATGTATTCTTTCCTGCGCGGAAGGGGACTGTTATGTAATCACAACAATATATAAGGTACATACCGCATATGATGTAAACAGACAGTGCAGAGAGCTTCGAAGAGACATTCAAAATATGTTTGGGACAGAGATTACAATCTGCATCGGCAGGGAAATCTTTTTGGAACAATTCTATGAAACGTATGAAAAGAATAAGAAAATTCTTGAGGAAAACGTGGGATATCGTGGAATGATATTTCATGAGGAAGATGTGAAGGAAAGAAAGATGATGCAAAATCTTTTTGATCCTGAGCAGATAGAAAGCCTGCTGGAAACGAAACATAAGATGAAGTTTTTAAGTTATTTAAAAAGCTGCATTTCTGATGGGGACTGTGGGAGAAAACTCAAGGCAGAAGAATTGAAAAGAGGAAAAGAAGAAATCCTTCAGGCGGTTTATGCTTATTTTGGCAAAAAAGGAATACGGACGACACCTCTTTTTTCTAACGAGGCTCTAAGAGAAATAGAGAAAAACACATCTCGATCCGCAGCGGATCTGATGCGCTGGGCAAGTTTTCTTATGGATTGTGTAATTGCATATGAGGAGGAAGTGAAACGGCAGTATACTCTGAGTGAACAGATTGACAGCTATATTATGGAACATTATCACGAGGATATTGGAAGAAATGAAGTAGCACAGCAATTTCATCTTTCGGCAGAGTATCTGGCGAAAATTTATAAACAGGAAACGGGAAAAACTTTAAAAGACTTTATTACAGAATGCAGGATCAATGAGGCAAGGAAACTTCTGGAGAGAGGAAACAGAGTCAGTGAAGTAGCAACAACAGTTGGATTTGATAATTTCACTTATTTTTCCACTGTATTTAAAAAGATGACGGGAATGACTCCAAATGAATATCGAAGAAACTCTTGTTTTTGAAAGGAAGACTCTTTGTTTCAAAAGAAATGGGAAAAATATTTTGCTAAAGTAAGAGTATCAGAAAAAATGAGGAGGTAAAAGTTATGAAAAACAAAAAAGTTCTGGTATGTTTACTGACGGCAGCTATGACATTGGGGCTTACAGCTTGTGGCGGGGAATCAAAATCGCAGTCGAAAAAGGGGGAAAATGAAGGATACGATCAAGTAACATATGCTTATGCGACCTTCAATAATATTCCGGCGGAGGAAGATCTCGACACTGTTGAAGAAGCAATCAATGAGATTACAAGAAAGAAGATTCATACAGAGGTAACATTGATGCCAATCGCGATTGCTGACTATTCTAATAAAGTCAGTCTTGCGCTTCAGGGTGGAGAAAAAATTGATGTTTATCAGTCGATGGGAGACTTTAATAATTATGTATCGACAGATATGGCTTATGATATTACCGATTTGCTGAAAGAAGAAGGAGAGGGAATTGTTGATACGGTAGGAGAGGAATGGCTGGCTGCCTGCTCAAAAGAGGGACACACTTACGGCGTTCCGACGATGAAACCAGTTGCCCTGACACCAATGGTAATTTATCGTGAGGAAATTGCAGAAGAAATGGGAATTGATATGTCAGCAGTTTCTTCCATGGAAGATATGACAGATATATTAAAGAAAGTAAAAGAGTCGTATCCGAATATGACGCCGGTAGCACCAGTACAAACGGGAGAGATTGGAGTTTCGGTTAATTATGGTGAGATTGACTTTCTGACAGATGACAGATACTCTCCGGTAGGTGTTCTTGAGGGAGAGGAGTTAGAAGTGAAAGATCTGTATTCTTCTGATGTGTTCCGCGAAAAATGTACATTAGTCAGAGAGTGGTATGAAGATGGGCTGGTAATGAAGGATGCAGCGACAACAACAAGTATGGCTGCGGAATTGATGAGTTCCGGAAATTATTTCTGCTATATTGCAGCATACAGCTATCCGGAAGAGGATACGGCAGCTTCTCTGCAGCCGCAATGTGGAGCATATCCGATCGGGGCAAAGATTATTGGCGACGCATATCTTTCTACTGCGGACTTAAATGCACTGAGTTGGATGATTGCTTCCACGACAGAGGTGCCGGAAGCGGCAATGAAATTTCTCGAACTTACATATACAGATAAAGATGTGATCAATCTGCTGATTTATGGTATTGAAGGCAGAGATTATGTAATGAATGATGACGGAACGGTTTCTTATCCGGAAGGAGAAGATGCATCTACGGTACCGTATACAGCCCAGTTAAGCTGTGGGACATTAGGCAATTTCTTCCTCATGTATCCGACAGAAGGAACCAATCCGGATTCCCTTGAGTGGGAAAAAGAGCAGAATGAGACTGCAAAGACATCTCCGGCAATGGGATTTACTTTTGACTCCGACAGTGTGAAGACGCAGTATACAGC
>JAPFCT010000410.1 GCA_026169575.1 Faecalimonas sp. | reverse complement strand
GGAGAAGGATGGAAAGAGAAAGAAACTTAGAAAAGTAGTTGACTGTATGTGATTTTGAAGGTATATGAAAAAGAGAAGAGATAGAGAGAAGATATCTGCAGGAGCAGGTGTCTTTTTTTGCGTTTAGGAAAAGAAGCAGCAAAGAGAGGATGGTGCATTGACAGCACTTCCCCAACCCGATATCATGAGAGATATGAATGAGATGGACCTAATGATCTCAGAGAGAACGGGAGGATACCCATGCTGACAAAAAGACAACATATGATTATGACTATTATGAATAATCAAAAAGACTGGATCGTAGGAAAAGATCTTGCAAAACTTTTAAATGTATCGGATCGGACAATCCGCAATGATATTGCTGCCATCAATGAATTTTATGCAGAGACGATGATTGAATCCAATATCCGGAAGGGATACCGGATCCAGCAAGAAAAAGGAAAAAGATGTACGGAAGAGACAAAAAAGGAAATTCCGGAGACCGGTGAGGAGCGGAGATGGCTGATACTGAAAAGACTGGCGGAACAAAATCAGGTGAATTTATATCAGTTGGCAGAGCAGATGTGTATTTCAGAGTTTTCTCTGGAAAATGATATCAATAAGATCCGAAAATTGCTGGAGAACTATCGCGGATTAAAGATCATCCGTCAAAGCAATATGCTGCAGCTTTCTGGAGAGGAACGGGAGAAGAGACGCTTATATGAAGAGTTGATCTCTTTCCGGATGAGTGGAAATCTATGGAATCTCAATAAGGTTGCAGAAAATTTTATACGGTTTGATCTTCTAAAAGTAAAGAATGTTTTAAAAAATATTTTTGAAGAAGCTAACTACCAAATGAATGAAGTACGGATTCCTTCGCTATTGATTCATGTGGGGGTGATTTTGGAAAGAAATCTTGCCTGTCATTTTTTAAGAGAGGATGAAGAGCAGCAGAAAAAATACGGAATAGAGGAATATGAGATTTCCCGGTACTTTTTTGAAAAAATCAGTGGAAGATTATCATTACAAGTCCGGGAGTCGGAAATCTGTGATTTTGCGGTTTATTTAAAGCATGGAAAAAGGAAAGGGTATTGCGAAGAAGAACAGTTGCAGGGATTAGTTTCGGATCTGGTACAGCATATCATCGTTGAGATCAGGGAACATTTTGATATCGATTTCAGCGAAGATCGTGAATTCAGGCTTGGATTGGAGGTACATACAGTTTCCTTGCTAAAGAGACACTATGCACATGTTGAGATTGATAATGCATGTCTGGAAGAAGTGAAGAGAAAATACCCTTTGATTTTTGAGATGGGAGTATGGGTATGTAAGATTATGGAAGATCATTTGAACATCATTATCAGTGAGAATGAGATTTCCTTTATTGCGTTGCACATTGGTTCTGCATATGAAAGGGCTAATTTAAGACGAAAATACAGATGCCTCCTGATATGTCCGCACAATCAGACTGTAAAGGATCTGTGCATACAGAAAATTGTGAACCGTTTTCAGGAACGGATGGAAATTGTGGAGTGTATGAGTTATTTTGAAGAATCGTTTATAAAGGAGAAAAATCCAGACTTGATACTGACGACACAACCGGTGGAACATACATTGGATATTGAGACGACAGAAGTCTCAATGTTTTTTGCTTACAAAGATGAAGCTGCTGTTTTTCAAACACTGAACAGATTAGACCAGATCCGTTACAAGAATAATTTTCAATTTTTTATTTTGAATCTGATTCGGGAAGAATTTTTTACAGTAAATATGGAAGAAGACCAACCGGAAAAGATTATATCGGACATGTGTGACAAATTGTATGCCCGTGGGTATGTAAAAGAAGATTTTAAGGCTGGAGTACTGAAGAGAGAAAGTCTTTCTCCAACTTCTTTTTTCCATGGCTTTGCGATACCGCATAATATGTCTCACCAGGCAACGGTTCATTCTGCGATCAGTACTGCAATTTTAAAGCATCCGGTCCAGTGGGGAAGCTATGAGGTGAGATTTGTCCTACTGCTGGCGATCACAGAAGAAAATCGAAATTTTTTAAAGATTTTCTTTGACTGGCTGGATGATATTGTTTGCAATCCTGAAAAATTTGCGAGACTTTTGGAGGTGCAGGATTACCAGAGCTTTGTGAATACACTTTTGTAACGGAGGCAGTATGTTTCTAAAACAGACAGCATTTCCTAATACTAGGAAGTAAAATTGGGAGAAAATGAAAAAATCTACGATATACTTTAGATAAAGGTTAGGAGGTGCAAAAGATGGAAGAACTTGAGCTGGTTTGTTTTCAGATCATTTCTTTTGCGGGAGAAGCGAGAAGTGCTTACATGGGAGCGATCCAAACAGCAAAAAAGGGAGATTATGAAGCGGCAGAGAAGATGATCAAAGAGGGAAGCGATGCATTTTTGCAGGCGCACAAGGTACATGCGGATCTGATCCATAAGGAAGCCGCCGGAGAGATGGAGCAGACACCGAACTTACTGTTGATCCATGCGGAGGATCAGCTGATGGCAGCGGAGACATGTAAGATTCTGGCAGTGGAACTGATGGATGCTTACAGACGGATTTCTATTTTAGAAGCAAAAGAAGCATAAAAGAGAGGAAAAGAATATGAAAAAAGTGTATTTATTTTGTAGTGCAGGAATGTCAACAAGTATGTTAGCCGCAAAGATGCAGGAAGTTGCCAATTCCCATCAGTTAGATATGGAAGTTGCGGCATTTCCTCATGAGCAGATTGGAGAAATCATCGCGGCAAAACACCCGGACTGTATTTTGCTCGGACCACAGGTGAAATATCTGTACGATCAGACCGTGAAAGAATATGGAAACGCAGGAATTCCGATCGCAGTCATTGATTCCGGAGATTATGGAATGATGAATGGTGAGAAAGTATTGAAATCTGCGATAAAAATGATGAGAGCTGCTGGGAAATAAGAGAGTAAACAGAGAGGAAAAGGATACATACTTATGAAGAAATTCACGGAGTTTTTGGAAAAATATTTATCTCCGCTGGGGGCGAAACTAGGCAATCAAAGGCATTTGCAGGCATTGTCAAATGGTATGATGATGACGCTGCCTTTGCTTGTGATCGGATCTATTTTTATGATTTTAAATAATCCGCCGATCAATCTCGAGACGGTGGATATGAATACGACGAATATTTTTATTCAGTTTTTGATCAAGTGGAAAGAATGGGCGGTAGCAAACAGCGACTGGATCCTTGCACCGTACAACATGACGTTTGGAATGCTGGGACTGATGACTGCATTTTCTGTTGCATACTGTCTGGCAAAAAGCTATAAGATGAATGCAGCAGTGAATGGAATTATGTCGATGTCAATCTTTTTACTTGTATGTTCCAAAGTAGTTCAGGTTCCGGTAGGCGAAGATGCAACGATCTCAGCGATTACATCTCAGTATCTGACAAGTGATGGTCTGTTTATCGCGCTGGTATTGAGTTTTGTATGTGTGGAAATCAACCGGATGGTGGATAAGCTTGGGATCAAAGTAAAATTCCCGGCTTCTGTGCCAAGCATGGTTGCCACATTTGTAAATTCATTACTTCCGCTGTTCGTAAATATTGTGATCGTATATGGCGTGAACCTGCTTCTGATCTCCTGCATCGGGAAATCTATTCCGGAGGCAATCATGGGTCTGCTCACACCTGCGATCGATGTCGGAAATAATATCTGGGTCTATGCCGGAATCATCATGTTTTCTAATATATTATGGTTTTTTGGAATCAACGGAACATCGGTTGTATTCTCAATCGTATTTATGATCGGACTTGCCGGAACCGGGGCAAATGCTTCTCTTGTGGCAGAGGGACTTGCACCGACCAATCCGATGAACCTGCAGCTATTCCGTTATGCAATGCTTGGAGGTGCGGGTGGAACGCTCGGACTGATCCTGCTGATGTGGAAATCAAAATCTGCGAAGTTAAAATCACTTGCACGTATCTCGATCGTGCCGGGTATCTGTTCCATCAATGAGCCGATCACATTCGGAGTTCCGATGACCTATAATCCGGTTCTTGCGATTCCATACATTTTGACACCTTCTATCTGCGTTGTGCTCGGATATTATGCGCAGGTGCTGGGGCTGATCACACCGGGATATGTTGCAGATCCTTCCTTTATTCCATTTTTCATACAAGGATGGATGTCCGGAATGGATTTTAGAAATGTAATCTTTATGTTCTTATGTATTGCATTAAGCGTAGTGACTTATTACCCATTCTTTAAAGTATATGAAAAACAGGCAGTAGAAAAAGAATTAAAAGAAGCTGAAGAGGAGGATGATTTCGAATGGTAAAAAAGACAATGTATGATCCGTGGCAGTCGATCACAACACGCAATGGTTATTGTTGTGATGAAGTGATTTCTGCACTGCAGAAAAGTATCCGGCGGGCAAACGAAGAAGATGCATGTAAATTTGCATATGAGTTGTATATAACATCACCGGAACTGGAAGAGAAAATGTGGAGACGTCTTCTTACGATTTCCGTAGAAGATATTGGGATGGGAAATCCGATGGCGGCCGTTGTCGTGAACAGCCTGTTCCAGATGAGAAAAGAATTTGACTATGCAGACGGAGACCGCCCGATCTACTTTATCCATGCGATCCGTTATCTTGTGCAGTCACAGAAGGACAGATCCAGCGATTTACTGAAGAACATCTGCATCAAGGGATTTGCGATGGGAGAGCTTCCGGAGATCCCGGATGTGGCTCTGGATAAACATACGCGCCGCGGTCAGGAGATGGGCAGAGATTCTTTCCACTTCCTGCATGAGGCAAGCAAAGTTATCCCGCAGGCAGAAATTGACAATGATTATAAAGAACGGTATGAAGAAATGCTGAAACGCTATGATCCGGAGAACGTATCACCGACAACATTTAAATTCAACGGATGGCAGTTTTAGGAAGACCAGGCGATCACAGCTGAACATCGCAATGCAAAATCCAGATGGTCACAGCTGAGCGTCACAATATGAAATTTCATAGTGTTTTGGAAGAAGGGAAAAAGAGGCGGATGCTGATTTTTCCCTTCTTTTTAAACGAAAACTCTTGCAGAACGGATTTTTCCGGAATATTCCTGCGGGAGATTTTTACTTTACAAATACTGGATTTTCAAAATGTCTTGTGATAAAATTTCCCATAATAAACTACAAAAGAGGGGGAGAAGAATCATGAATTTAAAAAAGCTATTAGGAAGGCATAAAAAGAAGACCGCGATCTTGATCCTGCTGATCATACTGGCAGCAGGCGCAGATATTTATGCTGGATATACGCTGGCGTGGTACTATGACATTGTGACGGCTTCCAACATCAGGACAGCGATTGAATTTTCCGTGTATATGATCCTGGTCAGAGTCTTTTCGGTGATCATGGCATATTTTGCAGACCGGTATAAGGCGGGTGTGAGGGAATGTTTCAACAATGAAATTAAGAGAAATCTTATCAGTTCTCTGGCACACATGGAATATCAGAAGTATGAGGAGAAGGAGCCGGGGGAATATGCCTCCTGGATGACCAATGATATTCACCAGATCGAAGAGAAGTGTTTTACATCGTTTTTTACGATCTGTGAGGCAGTCAGCACTGTGATTTTCAGTATTGTGGCTCTGCTATACATG
>JAPFCT010000327.1 GCA_026169575.1 Faecalimonas sp. | reverse complement strand
TGATCTTCTGTAAAGAAATAGTCTGTCGGAAGCATTCTCATCAACAGAAAAACGATCGTTACAACAATCAGGACTGTCACAACAGATTGTAACAGTCGCTTGATTGTATACTTAAACATTATTTATTGTATTCCTCTTCAAACTTCTTGTAGTCTTCCGTAGTATAGGCGTCTACGGATGTCTCCCAGTTCTTATACATCGTATTCTGGATACCGAAGATTGCATGAGAACATGAGTAGTCATTGATCTTAGATAACTGCCATGAAATCTCAAGGTTGTATGGGATTGTCATCGCATGATTTAACATGTAAGCTTCTGCCTGCGCATATGCTTCATATCTTTCATCAAGGTCACCTGTGATCGCATTTGCTTTATTTACAAGGTCTGTAAATTCTTTCCATGTAGCGATCAGTTCAGGATCTGTCGCATCATTGATGTTTGTATAGTTCTGTGAGTAGTAAGCTGCATCTTCTCCGTATGTCTCCTGGCCGAGGAAGTTCTGCACATCACCGTAGTCAGCTCCCCATCCGGTCATAACGATTGAGTGGAGACTTGGATCGATAACTTCTTGTGTACCACTGGATACATATGTTCCGATATTTAATTTCACATAGTCATCTCCGAGGCATTCTGCGAAGTTTTCCTGGAGAACTGTTGCTGAATCAAGTGATAACTGAGAACCTGCCGGGATGTAGTAGTCGATCTCTACCGGGAATTTTACTCCCTTAGCAGAAAGTTCTTCCATCGCCTGCTTCTTATACTTCTCTGCTTTTTCTTTGTCAAGTCTTCTCATTGTCTTTCCGTTAGATTCTGGAAGCTCAATTAATTCTTCTACTCTGTCAACATACTCTGTACCATCTGAGAAGTATACAAGACCTTTCATTGTGTAAGCTGTGTTCTCGCAGCTCAGAGGATTGATCAGGTTTGCTCTCTCGTAAGATTTTGTCAGATCAAGTCCGTAGTAGATAGACTGACGGAACGCTTCGTTTGCTACTGCTGTATTCCAGTTTGTATCATCAGATCCGTCTTCGTTCTTCTTTGCGTAGTTGAATTTCATCTGGTAAGAGAATTTTTTCGGAAGCTTCTCTGTCAGATAATCGTGATACTGATTGTTCTCATCTTCATAGATTTCTCTTAAGTTTGCTTCTGCAAGGTCGATGTTGTCGATCTCACCAGTCTCATAGAGAGAATATCCAACAGCTGAGTCCTCGATCAGTTTGATTGTAACTGTATCAAAGAGCTTGCAGTCTTTATCCCAGTAGCTTTCGTTCTTTGTAAGAGTCTTTGTGTTACCCTGGATGAACTCTGTTAAGATGTATGGTCCGTTGTACCATAATTTGTCGATACCTACAGATTTTACATTCTCAACACCAACTTCATCGATGAATCCCTGAGAGATCGGATACAGACAAGCTGATACTGCTAATGTGTCAAAATATGGTGTTTCATTGATACAGTGATAAACTACTGTATAGTCATCCGGTGTCTCGATTCCTACCATCTCAAGGAATTTAGATTTGTCAAGCTTTAACGCCTCATCCTTTGAGAGTGATTTTGTATATTCACGGTATTCCTTTGCACCTTTGATCATTGTGACCGGCATTGATGTGTTATTACCAGCATCGTTCTTGTGTGCATTTAAGATCCACTCAAGAGCTGTAACAAAGTCATCTGCAACCATGTCAGCTTTTTCATTTCCCTGCTGGTCTACCCATTTCACATCATCTCTCATCTTAAATGTCCATGTAAGACCATTATCTTCTGTACCCCATTCTTCTGCGATACCTGCCACTAACTGTCCTTTTGGATTTGTCTCAAGGAAACCTTCATTGGTGTTACAAAGTACATTTAAGTCATTTGCCATCTCTGTATTCAGAATGAATACGTTCTCCATCTCACGGTTCGGTACTTCATAAGTAACAAGATCTTTAATCTCTTCGGAAGCTCCTTTTTCGCCTTTGGATTCTTTCTTGTCACTGCCGCCACATCCAACGGTTGTCACTGCCATCGCAGCCACAAGTGCAAGTGCAAGCCATTTTCCTCGTTTTTTCATAACTTTCTCCTCCTTTTATAATTTATAGCGTTAAAGCTATTATAGTTTTTCATCGCCACATTGTCAATAAATTTTTTCTTTTTTTTGCATGTTTAAGCAAAACACTTTTCCCCGCTAAATTCATCAGAATTTTCTATCTTTTTATCTTTTTATAATGATTTGTACCATCTCTCCGATTATTTTCTTCTCATCTGTACATACATCTTCTCTGTGCGTTTCTGCAGCGGCGCATTGTTGTCTCTCTGCATAGTACATAATGCACTAAAACTACGCTTTCTTTCTATGCAAATTTTAGCTTCAGAATTTATAATTATTCATTTTCTTTTATATTGTATCATTTTTCTACATTTAAAAAAATAATGCATTTTTGCGGAAATGTACACATATCTTCTCAAAATCATGTCAGAGCGTTTTACAATTTTTGCAGGAAAAGATTTCTAATAATTCAAAAAGTTGATTTTTTCATCCTATTCCGATCCACACAATCCGGAAGTTTTAGGAAGCGTATTCCTCTATCTGTTTCTTTTTCATTTTCTGTCCTATAAAGTTTAGGGTTTATTATAAATTTACTATAATTAAATTTTTCTAAATTTAGGAGGAAAAAGTATGAAATGGAAAAAACTGACAGCACTGGCGATGGCATCCATGATGGTTGCATCAATCTTATCCGGCTGTGGCGGCGGAAGCACTGAAGAGAAATCTTCCGGAAAAACAGCAGAATCCTCCGGTGAAGCAAAGCCGGATGAGAAACAAGAACTAGTATTACACAACGTGGACTGTAAAGTACTCGATGTCAATGATGCAAGAAATGCAAACGAATTTGTTCTTTTGAACCATGTCCAGGAGGGACTGTTCCGTGTATTTACCGATGAAGATGGAAATGATGTCGTAGAAAATGCCGGATGCGAAAGTTATGAAGTATCTGACGACGGACTGACTTACACATTCAAACTGCGCGACTACAACTGGTCCGATGGACAGCCAGTCACCGCACAGCATTATGTAGACTCTATCAAGCGTCTTTTGAACCCGGAAAATGGTTTTTCCTACTCTTTTATGGCATATGATATTGTAAATGCCGAAGAATATTATGATGGACAGGCTTCTGCCGATGATGTAGGAGTAAAAGCACTCGATGATAAAACACTTGAGATTAAACTTCGTGCAAATATCCCATTCTTTATCAAAAAACTTACAAATGTCTGCTTTGATCCAGTCCGTCTCGATGTAATTGAAAAAGCCGGAGACCAGACAAAATATAACGCAGATTATAAGCTTCATGTATTCTGCGGACCTTTCGTGATTGCAGATCACACAAAAGGAAATGAGATCATTCTTGAGAAAAATCCAGAGTACTGGGATGCTGAAAATGTACATTTAGATAAAGTCACATTAAAAGAAATCCCGGAAGATTCTACCAAATCAATTCTGATTGAAAATAAAGAATTAGATGCGGTTGAAGCAAACTCCGAATACATAGCAAAATGGCAGACACTCACCGAAAGCGGCCAGCTTGTAAATGTTTCAAAAACTTCTCCAAGCTGTAATTATATGTGCTTTAACCAGCACACCGGAGGACTTTCTGGTCTTATGAACAATGCGAATTGCCGAAAAGCACTTTCTCTGGCAATCGACCGAGAGGAAATGAACGAGGTTGTATACAGCGGTATTAATATCCCTGCATACGGACTGATTTCTCCTGGAATGCTTGTAGGGGATGAAGAATTCCGTCAGGTAGCAGGTGAAGAGCCATTAAAAGAAGATTACGAAAAATACAAAGACGATGACGAAGGCCTGCAAAAAATGTTTAAAGAAGGTATGAAAGAAGCCGGCGTCGATAAGGATATCAAAGATGTGGAACTTACTATCATCTCATCCGGAACAACCGTTCAGGATCAGGCTATTCAAGAATATTTCAAACAGACATGGGAAGAACGTCTTGGAGTAAAGGTCAATGTAAATATCTGTGCGGACAGCTCTCTTTTTGTAGACGAAAGAAATAATAACCGCTATGACCTTGTCTTCATGGGTTGGAACGGTGACTACAACGATCCGATGACATTTATGGAACTCTTTAATACTGGAAGTGGATATGCGAAATTCATGGGTGGATATTCGAATGAAGATTTTGACAAAATGTTTGATTCTCTGGCAGAAGAAAGTGATATGAAGAAACGTGCCGAAACCTATGTGAAAATGGAAAACAATCTGATCGACGAACAGGCCGGTATCGCACCGATTTTCTATTCTAACAAACAATTTTTCGTACAAAGTTATGTAAAAGACATGAGCTTCCCGACTTTCGGAAGTGCATATGAATTCAGCCGCGCATATATTTCCGGCAAATAGCAACAGCAGAAATGTCCAAGGAAAGAGGTTCTCTGGCGAACCTCTTTTCCATTGGAATTTATCAGACATACCATAAAAGAGAAAGGAAATACAGTATGGTTAAATATACAATAAGAAGATTCGTCGAGATGCTATTTACGCTGTTCATCATCGCGACCGGAACTTTCTTTTTACTGGCTGCAGTACCAGGTGATGCCCTCACTGCAAGAGCAGACAAGCTCCCGGAAAAAGTCCGTGTCAATCTGTACAAACGATATGGTCTTGATAAACCGCTTCTGGAACGTTATGGAATCACAATGAAAGGAATGTTAAAAGGAGATTTTGGTGAATCCGTCATCTACGAAGGCGAGACAGTTTCCAACATTATTAAAACGAAAGGACCCGTTTCTGCACGGCTCGGTATCCAGCAGATGCTCCTCGGTGTAGGTCTTGGACTACTGTTCGGTATTCTGGCCGCGACAAAGAAGGGGACATGGATCGATTACTCCATTGTATTCTTCTCGATCCTCCTGATTTCTGTCCCCCATCTTGTCTTCGGTATCCTGCTTCAGAAAGTGTTCGCAGGAAATCTCCATCTGTTCCCTACGATCGGATGGCCAAAAGGAGATCTGCTTACCATGTGGTTTGGCGGCTGGGAGTATACAATTCTTCCTACACTGACTGGATGTTTTGTTTACATCGCTTCCTATGCCCGTCTGTTAAAGACCTCTATGCTGGATGTCATGAATCAGGAATATATCCTCACAGCTGAGTCGAAAGGACTTTCCAAAGGAAAAGTCATTCGCAGGCATGTGCTTAGAAATTCCTTTATCCCGGTCATCACAAATCTTCCGATGAGTGTGGCTATGTGTATTACCGGATCTTATTTTATCGAAAAGATCTTCGTAATACCCGGATTTGGAAAATACTATGTCGAAGCTGTCAGCGGCAGAGATGTCTGTATTGTCATGGGACAGACTGTCATTACCGCAGCGCTGTATATTGCGGTCGTATTTTTGACAGATATTTTATATACCGTAGTCGATCCGCGAATCCGTATCAGCGGCGGCAAGAAATAGAGAAGGAGGAAGAAAATGGCAGAATTAACAAAAGAAAAATTTAGACCGGCAGACAGAAGCCGATTTGATTCTGATGCCATTGTGCGTCCTACTGTAACTTACTGGCAGGATGCATGGAGAAGACTTCGCAAAAATCCGATCGCTGTCTTTTCTATGATTTTATTGCTGGGCTGTGTCCTTTTCATCACACTTGGCCCGACCGTCAGCGGCGAGGAATATGTCGCAATTGATGCAGTTATGAAAAACAAACCTGCAGATGCCACACACTGGTTTGGTACAGACATTCTTGGCAGAGATCTTTTCAGCCGTGTCTGCGTCGGCGCCCGTGCTTCCCTGATCGTTGCGATCGCATGCACCGTTATTCAGATCGTCGTTGGTTGTGCCTACGGCGGAATTATGGCATATTTCGGAGGATGGCTCGATGAAGTCATGATGCGTATTGTAGAGATTCTTACATCCATCCCTTCTCTTCTGCTCACATTGCTGATCATGATGGTTCTGGGACAAAATATGGGAGCGCTCCTTGTTGCGATGTGTCTCACCTCCTGGTGCGGTACTGCCAGACAGATGCGCGGTATGATCATGCAGCTCAGAGAATCTGAATACGTCATGGCTGCCGAGACACTTGGTGCAAGTCCTTCGTGGATCATCCGGAAACATCTGATCCCGAATACGCTTAGCATCTTAATCTTGAATGTTGCCACAAGTATCCCGAGTTACATTTTTACAGAAGCTTCTTTAAGTTTCCTCGGAATGGGATTGAAAGAACCTGTCATCAGTCTTGGGGTACTGATTTCAAACGGACAGTCGGTTCTGGATCTGTATCCATATCAGATCTTCTATCCGGCACTTGTTCTTTGCATCATCGTACTCGCATTTAACTTACTCGGAGACGGTCTGAGAGATGCTCTGGATCCGAGATTACGTCAGTAGGAGGAAAACAATGGATAAAATATTAGAAATAGAAAATCTGCGTGTATCTTATCACACTTACGCAGGAGAAGTACAATCTGTCCGGGGTGTTTCCTTTGATGTGGAAGAAGGCGAGGCTGTCGCAATCGTCGGAGAATCCGGATGTGGAAAATCTGTAACCGCAAAATCTATTATGCGCCTGATCAAAACTCCGCCGGGAGAGATCAAAGACGGAAGCCAGATATTATACAAGGGCAGAGATGTTCTGAAAATGGATAAAAAAGAATTAAGCGAATATCGCGGCGGCGAAGTCGCTATCATCTTTCAGGATGCGCTTGCATCTCTGAACCCGACTATGACTGTCGGAAAACAAATCGTAGAGAATTTAATGATGCATCGAAAAATGACAAAAGAGGAAGCCTACAAAGAGGCGGTGAACCTTCTGAAAATGGTCGGAATCCCGAATGCCGAAGGTCGCGTCAAACAATATCCACACGAATTTTCCGGCGGAATGCGTCAAAGAGCAATGATTGCGATCGCATTTGCCTGTCAGCCAAATCTTCTGATTGCAGATGAGCCGACAACTGCTCTGGATGTTACGATTCAGGCCCAGATCATGGATCTGATCAAAGATCTTCAGCATAAGATGAATACTGCTGTTATCCTGATCACGCACGATCTCGGAGTAGTAGCCAATATCGCAAAACGAATTGTGGTCATGTACTCCGGAAAGATTGTGGAAAGAGGCAGCCGGGAGGATATTTTCTATCATCCAAAGCACCCTTATACAAGAGCATTATTAAAGGCTGTCCCTCGTCTGGATCTTTCTAATAAACAGGAACTGGCTTCCATCGAAGGAACGCCGCCGGATCTGATCTCGCCTCCGAAAGGATGCCCTTTCTGTACAAGATGTTCCTACTGTATGGAAATCTGCTGTGAGGAGGCACCGGAAGTAACTGATTTTGGAAACGGACATCAGGCAGCATGCTGGCTGCACCATCCGATGGCGCCAAAAGAAAATCAACCATTTGGAGTGGAGGAAACACTATGAGCCAGAATGTATTAGAAGTTAAAAATTTATGCAAATATTTTGAAGTGGGAAAAGGACTTACGCTAAAAGCAGTCGATGATGTTTCTTTTGAAATTGCTCCCGGGGAAACGCTTGGCCTTGTCGGTGAATCCGGCTGTGGCAAGACAACCTGCGGCCGCACTTGTATCGGATTGTATAACAAAACATCCGGAGAGGTTCTTTATAAAGGAAAAAACGTCCACGAATTAAAAGGAAAAGAAAAGCTGAATTTCCGAAAAGAAACTCAGATGATCTTTCAGGATCCTTATGCTTCTCTGGATCCCCGCATGACGGTTGCAGATATTGTTGCAGAAGGTCTTGATATCCATCATATGACTGCAAATAAAAAAGAACGAAGTGAAAAAATTTACCATTATCTGAATCTTGTCGGTTTAAATAAGGAACATGCGAACCGCTTTGTTCACGAATTTTCCGGCGGACAGAGACAGAGGATCGGAATCGCACGCGCACTTGCTGTCGAACCTAAGTTTCTTGTACTGGATGAACCGATCTCTGCACTGGATGTATCGATTCAGGCTCAGATCGTCAATCTTCTGATCAAATTGCAGAAAGAAATGGATCTGACCTACTTATTTGTCGCACATGATCTCTCTATGGTAAAGCATATTTCCGACCGTGTTGCCGTTATGTACTTAGGCTCTATGGTAGAGATCACAAGTTCTGAAGAGTTATATAAAAACCCGCTCCATCCATACACCCAGGCACTGCTGTCTGCGATCCCGATTCCGGATCCGAAAGTAGAAATCGCACGAGAGAAAACGAGAATCAAACTGGAAGGCGACGTGCCAAGCCCTGTAAACCCTGCGCCGGGATGCAGATTTAAAGGAAGATGTAAGTATGCAAAAGAAATCTGTTCACAATGCATGCCTACATTAAAGGATATCGGCAACGGACATCAGGTGGCCTGTCATTTATATGATGAAAAGTAAAGAATACCTGGCCGACTTTCTCTCTGCTGGAAAGTATGGAGTGGTTTTATCCATTGCCGCTTCACTTCTGCTTCTGACCGGAGGTTTTCTGTTTCAAGGTTTCTCTCTTCCAGAAGCACTCCAAGTGTGGCGCAGCGGCATGTGTATCATCAGCGGAGTTTCTCTGTTTTTAATCGCCGGAAGCATTTTGACAAAAAAGTCTTCCAAAATCGACAAGCATTCTCGCTGGCGGGAAAAATTTAAAAAACTGAATTACGAGAGTGTGATCGGAACAATCTCTGTTATTTTTA
>JAPFCT010000196.1 GCA_026169575.1 Faecalimonas sp. | reverse complement strand
TGGGTTGTCTGCTGTGCATTACGATCATCGGAATCCCGTTTGGCCTGCAGCATTTTAAAATTGCCAGACTGGCGCTGATGCCGTTTGGAAGCAGTGTGCATGACAGTGCCTTTTAATGTGGCGGCAAACGCCTTAGGTATGTGATTGCATTACAGCATGATATAAAGTGAAAAATGGATGCAGATCTGTAATTGGCAGGCCTGCATCCATTTTTAATTGATTTCTTATTCTTCATCGTCAAGCTCAGCTGCGAGTACTCCGGCAAATGAAGCTGTGACAACTGCAGCGATCACAGCTGCGAGAATAGAAATACCAATGATAGCTACTAACATAATAGATACCTTCTTTCAGCTTTCATTTGAACTTTATTATAACATAGAAATCTGCTGGTGTGCAATAAAGAATTGGGATCCTGAAAAAACAAGACCGGTATCTGGGGAAGAGAAAGAAATGATTCTTTAAAATGGACAAAAGTATGTGAAGCACGGACGATTCTATGAAGAAAGTTGTGCAAAATTGTTATATTATTTGATTAACGGATAAATAAATGAACGAATTGCACAAAAACATAGCAGAAGGAGGAAATAAGTTATGAAGCAAAAAAAGGTAATTGCGCTGCTTGCAGTGGCAGCAATGACAGTCGGATTATTCAGTGGATGCGGTTCTGGCTCAGGAGAGGAAAAGAAATCAGGAGGAAAGGAAAAGATCACGCTTTGGATGCCGACTTTTGCCGCGACAGATGCAGAAGTGACTGACGAGGAATTCTGGGGAGAAAAAATGGAAGCATTCGGCAAAGAGAATGACTGTGAGGTAAAGGTGGAGATCATTCCATGGGATAATTATGAGGAGAAATATCTGACGGGAACTACTTCAGATGATGGACCTGATGTTGGATATATGTATATGGAAATGTTTTATGATTATATCGACATGGGTGCACTGACAGATATTGATGAGTATTTTACAGATGAGGAAAAAGAAAATTATCTGTATTATGAACTTGGAAATATCCAGGAAGGACAGTATGCACTTCCGGTTGTTGTCGGAAATCCGAGGATCCTTGTGGCGAATATGGATATTTTAAAGGCAGCAGGAATTGATAAAATACCGGCAAACTGGGAGGAACTGGTAAGTGCATGTAAGAAGATCAAAGAAACGAACCCGGATGTGGCACCGTTTCTTCAGGACTGGGGAAATCCTCACTATGGATCTTTAAATGAAATTTACTGGCCATATTTCTGGGGAGCAGGCGGAGAAATCGTAGATGAAGAGGGAAATCTTACGATTGATTCCGAAGAAGGACTGGAAGCAACCAAATTCTTATATAGTTTGAAAGAGCAGGGAATCCTGCCGGATTCCTGCACGTCAAATGACGATGTACTGGAGCCATTTAAAAATGGGGAGGCGGCGATGGCAGTGCTGGCATCCAGCAATGCTTTGACAGTCGGAGATAAAGTGAACTGGGATTTCCAGCCGCTGATCGAAGGGCCGGAGAGAGCACAGACCTTTGTTGCGGCAGATTCGCTTGTCATGTTTGAAAAATGCGAGAACAAAGAGCTTGCAGCAAAACTGATGAAGTATATCACAAGTGCAGAGGTAATGTCAGATTTCCACAAGACAGTATCGGAACAGCCTCCGATCACAAAGGATGAGACCTATTCCGGAGATGAACGCTTTACATCATTATTCTCTGATTATGGAGAAAATTTCGTGTCACTTCCGGTATTTAAAGGGGCAAGTTCTCTCTACGATACCTTGTATAAAAATCTTCAGTCTATGATGCTTGGAGAACTGACACCGGAGGAAGTGCTGAAGCAGACGACAGAGTATTACAATACGAATTTAAAATAGAACTGTTATCCGAAAATTCAAATTTGAAGCGTAAGCCGGTTGGGAGAATCTAAAAAGGTTCTCCCGATTGATTTACAAGGAAGGAAGTGATCTTATGTCCAGAAAAAAGAAGGAAGCATTGCAGGGAATCTTATATGTACTGCCAAGTTTTATTTTAATTATGGCTTTTTGTATTATCCCGATTTTTATGTCAGGGTATTTTAGTTTTACAAGTTACAATATTATGACCCCGCCGAAATTTGTCGGACTGGAAAATTATGAGAGGGTATTTCAGGACAGTTATGTTGCAGATGCGGCAAAGAACACGTTGCTGTATGTGCTGATGACTGTGCCGGCACAGACGATCCTTTCGCTAGTCTTTGCGGCATTTCTCGCATATAAAATGCAGAATAAAGCAGGGGGATTTTTAAGAAGTGTCATGTTCATTCCGGTGATCGCATCAGCAGTCACAGCAGGAACGATCTGGAGGATCATTTTAAATACAGAGGGCGGTCTGCTAAATAACATCTTAAATTTTTTCCATCTGGATTCGGTCAACTGGCTTGGAAGTACGAAGACGGCGCTGATCAGTATCTGTATTGTCGCAGTCTGGAAAAATGTCGGATACTTCCTCGTCATCTATTATGCAGGAATTATGGGAATCTCGAAAGATCTGTATGAGGCGGCGAAAGTAGATGGAGCCACATCGATCCAGCAGTTTTTTAAGATCACGCTGCCGATGTTAAAACCGATCACGTATCTTGTAGTGACACTCGGAATTATCTGGTCTTTCCAGGTATTCGATCTCGCATATCTGATGACCGGAGGAGGTCCGGGACGCGCAACTGTCACACTTGTTATGGGAATTTACAATGCGGCATTTAAACAGTACAAAATGGGATATGCATGTGCGATGGCGATGCTGCTGCTTGTGATCGTTGTGGTCATCAACATTATAGAAAATCTGTTTTTCAAGGAAAGGAAGGGAAAGTAGTATGGCAGGTACCAGTGTTGCAAACATGAAAAAACAAAAAACATGGACACCGCTTGGGATCATCGGACTTTTCTTTCTTCTGATCTTTGCGGCGGTCTGCATTGCCCCATTTTTGTATATGCTGATCATGTCCTTCACACAGTCTACGACGCTGATGATCGCATG
>JAPFCT010000392.1 GCA_026169575.1 Faecalimonas sp. | reverse complement strand
GATGATTATTTTAACTGTCTGACGGTCGGAAGCGTGATGCGCCCGGTCACAGATAAACATCAGGTATCAAGAGCCAAACTGTCTTATCTGATCGATGCGACAGCGGCGCCGATCTGTATCATCGCACCGATCTCTTCCTGGGCGGCAGCGGTGACTGGATTTGTGGAAGGAGAGGATGGATTTTCTATCTTTATGCGGGCGATCCCGTACAACTTCTATGCGCTGCTGACGATTCTGATGATGATCGCGATTGTCGTGATGAAGTTTGACTTTGGGACAATGCGGACACATGAGAAAAATGCAGTAGAAGGCGATATTTTTACAACTGCGAACAGACCATATGAAAGCAGTGAGGAAATTCCGGTCAATGAAAATGGGAAGGTGACAGATCTTCTGATTCCGATTGCATCTCTGATCGTATGCTGTGTGATCGGGATGATCTATACGGGAGGATTTTTTGACGGCGTTGATTTTGTGACGGCATTCTCAAACAGTGATGCGTCAGTGGGACTTGTCCTCGGAAGTTTCTTTGGACTGGTCATTACGATCGGGCTGTACCTGATCCGGAGAGTTCTGACTTTTAAAGAGTGTATGGAATGCATTCCGGAAGGATTCAAAGCGATGGTTCCGGCGATCATGATCCTGACATTTGCATGGACGTTGAAGGCGATGACAGACAGTCTCGGAGCGGCAGCGTTTGTTGCGAGGGGTGTGAATCAGTTTGCAGGAGGACTGATGAATTTCCTTCCGGCGATCATTTTCCTGATCGGATGTCTGCTGGCATTTGCCACGGGAACTTCCTGGGGAACTTTCGGGATTTTGATTCCGATCGTTGTTGCGATCTTTGCAGAGACAAATGAGACATTGATGATCATTTCCATCTCTGCATGTATGGCGGGGGCTGTCTGTGGGGACCACTGTTCCCCAATTTCGGATACGACGATCATGGCATCTGCCGGCGCGCAGTGTGACCATGTCAGCCATGTATCGACACAGCTTCCATATGTAGTTATCGCAGCGCTGATCTCCTTTGTGACGTATATCGTTGCAGGATTTGTGCAGAGTGCATGGATCTCACTTCCGGTTGGGATTGCGCTGATGCTCGTAACCTTGCTGCTAATCAAAAAACGGACAGAAAATAAGGAATAAGATAAGAAATAAAAGCCAGAGAATCGAAGAAAGGCAGAATACAATAAGGACAGACGGGGGATCGTAATAGAAAAGTACGGTCTCCTTTTTCTATGGGAAATCTTTTGAGATAGAGAAAGATAAAAACTGCAGTTGGGAAATTGTCGGATTCTTTTGCTTTCTTAATATAGAAAATAATGGTATAATGTAGAAATCGGGGCAGAGCCGGTTCGTTTGACCTGCCGCCATAACAGTAAAATACAGAGTGGAGAGTGATAAGCATGAAACATACACAGTTACCAGCATACGAGCTTGTAAAGAAGCAGGACGTATCAGATTTACAGTCTGTCGGCTATTTATTCAGACATAAAAAGACGGGGGCAAGAGTGCTCCTCTTAGAGAATGAGGATGAGAATAAAGTATTTACGATCGGTTTTCGTACGCCGCCGGAAGACAGTACCGGACTTCCGCATATTTTAGAGCATTCGGTTCTCTGCGGATCTGAGAAATTTCCGGCGAAAGATCCGTTTGTAGAGCTGGTCAAAGGTTCATTAAATACATTTTTAAATGCAATGACTTACCCAGATAAGACATTGTATCCAATCGCAAGCTGCAATGACAAGGATTTCCAGAACCTGATGCATGTCTACATGGATGCAGTCTTTTATCCAAATATTTATAAGCGCGATGAAATCTTCCGCCAGGAAGGATGGAGCTACAAGTTGGATTCGAAGGACAGTGAACTGGAGTACAACGGGGTTGTCTACAATGAGATGAAGGGAGCCTTTTCCTCACCGGAAGGTGTTCTGGACCGCGTGATCTTAAATACATTGTTCCCGGATACTTCTTACCGCAATGAGTCCGGCGGAGATCCGGATGTGATCCCGGAACTGACTTATGAGCAGTTTTTAAATTTCCATAAGAAATATTACCATCCGTCAAACAGTTATATTTATCTGTATGGAGATATGGATATGGAGGAGAAGTTAAACTGGCTGGATCAGGAGTATTTAAGTAAGTTTGACTATCTGGACATCGACTCGGAGATCCGGTTCCAACAGCCATTTGAGCAGGTGAAGGAAGTTGAGATGGCATATTCGATCACGAGCAGTGAGTCCGAGGAGGACAATACGTATCTGTCTTATAATAAGGTCATCGGGACAAGTCTGGATGAGAAATTATATCTCGCGTTCCAGATCCTGGATTATGCACTTCTTTCTGCACCGGGGGCCCCGTTAAAGAAGGCGCTTGTAGATGCAGGGATCGGGAAAGATATCATGGGATCTTATGATAACGGGATTTATCAGCCAATCTTCTCGATCATTGCAAAGAATGCAAATCTGGAGCAAAAGGAAGCGTTTATTCAGATTGTGGAAGACACATTAAAAGAGATTGTGAAAAACGGAATGGATCAAAAAGCGCTGGAAGCAGGGATCAACTATCATGAGTTCCGCTACCGGGAAGCAGATTTCGGAAATTTCCCGAAAGGACTGATGTATGGACTGCAGATGTTTGACAGCTGGCTGTACGATGATGAGAAGCCGTTCATTCATGTGGAGGAGTTAGAGACATTTGCATTCTTAAAAGAACAGATCGGATCAGGCTATTTTGAAGCGTTGATCCAGAAATATCTGTTAGAGAATCAGCATGGAGCGATCGTTGTGATCAAACCGGAAAAAGGACGTACCGCCAGACTGGACAAAGAACTGGCAGAACGTCTTCAGGAATATAAGAAGAGTCTTTCCAAAGAAGAAGTGGACAAGATCGTGGCAGATACAAAAGAACTGATCGAGTATCAGGAGGAGCCGTCCACCAAAGAAGAGCTGGAAGCGATCCCGGTACTGGAGATTGAAGACATTTCAAAGGAAATCGCACCGATTTACAATGAGGAGCTGCATCTGGCAGATACACTTGTCGTACACCATGATGTGGAGACAAACGGGATCAGTTATCTGTCCTTGCTGTTTGATCTGTCAGATGTGCCGGAAGAACAGCTCCCGTATGTAGGAATCCTACAGTCTGTGATCGGAATGATCGACACGAATCACTATGCCTATGGAGAACTTTTTAATGAGATCAATGTAAGCACCGGAGGGATCGGAACAAGCCTTGAATTGTATCCAAATGTGACAAAAGTTGCTGAGAAGGAATTTCAGACGACATTTGAAGTCAAGACAAAAGCGCTCTACGACAAGCTTCCGGTTGCATTCCGGATGATCCGGGAACTTCTGATGGAATCTAAATTTGAAGATGAGAAGCGGCTGGAAGAAATTTTAGCGTTGCTGAAATCGAGACTGCAGATGAAATTCCAGTCTTCCGGACATATGACGGCGGTGCTTCGTGCGATGTCTTACCG
>JAPFCT010000112.1 GCA_026169575.1 Faecalimonas sp. | reverse complement strand
ATCGTTGAGGAGCGGGGCATGGAGATCGACCTGCACAGACTTCCGGAGATGCTTGGAATCCCTGCGATCCCGGTCTCTGCGCGCAAAAAGAGCGGACTTTCTGTCCTGATGCACGCAGTCTCCCACCATGCAGACCATGCTGTCCAAAATCCGCTGATCCACCATCACCATGAAAAGAAAAGCAAGCATGAACACAATCACCACAGCGAGTATGCGATGGTGTATTCTGACACGCTGGAAGATAAGATCGACCTGATCATGGATGCACTTGAAACCGCTTATCCATCACTGGAAAATCCAAGATGGCATGCGATCAAGCTGCTTGAAAAGGATGAAGCTGTCACAGCCGCCTTCCCATTTCCTGAGATGGACAAGATCATCGACCGCAGCTATGAGCAGGAGATCATCAATCAAAAATATGATTTCATCGAAGAAATTATTCAGGAAACACTCGTAAACAAATCTGAAAAAGAAGCATTTACAGAGAAACTGGATCATTTTTTCACACATAAGATCTGGGGACTTCCGATTTTTCTCGGGATCATGGCGCTCGTCTTCCTGCTGACATTTACAGTCGGTGACTGGCTCAAAGGATATTTTGAAATCTTCCTGGAGTCCTTCTCCGCGGCAGTTGCAGGCGGACTGTCAGCCATTCATGCAAGTGATATGATGATCTCCCTGATCGTTGACGGTATTATCTCCGGTGTCGGCGGAATCCTGACGTTCCTGCCAAACATCTTTATTTTGTTTCTTGCGCTTGCCTTTTTGGAGGACAGCGGTTACATGTCCCGTGTCGCCTTTGTCATGGACGATATCATGGGACACCTCGGTCTTTCCGGACGCGCCTTCATCCCACTGCTGCTTGGCTTTGGATGTTCTGTCCCTGCAGTCATGGCGTCACGCGCACTGGAACACCGCAAAGACCGGCTGAAAACAATTCTGATCACACCGTTTATGTCCTGCAGTGCGCGACTTCCGATCTACGTGTTGTTTTCACAGATGTTCTTTCCAAAGCATGCGATGCTCGTGTCCTACTCGATGTACCTGCTCGGAATCTTCGTTGCGATCACAACTGCTTTCATCTTATCCAAATTTGACGGAAGCAAAGCAGAGCACGCACTGCTGATCGAGCTGCCGGAATATAAATCGCCAAATGCACGGACAATCGCGATCTATGTCTGGGAGAAAGTCAAAGACTATCTCACCAAAGCCGGAACCGTGATTTTTGTCGCTTCTGTCATCTTATGGGTACTTTTAAATTTTGGTACTTCCGGATATGTGACAGATATCTCAGACAGCTTTGGCTCAATGCTCGGAAAAGCCGTTGTTCCGGTCTTTACGCCGCTCGGTCTTGGTTACTGGCAGATTGTTGTTGCCCTGATCGCAGGAATCGCTGCGAAGGAAGTTGTCGTTTCAAGCTGCAGCGTTCTGTTCGGAGTTCAGAACATCACAACAACTGACGGCATGAGCGCAATGGTCACAACACTCGGCGCACTCGGCTTTGGAGCTGCAAATGCATACGCACTGATGGTATTCTGTCTTCTCTATATTCCATGTACGGCAACGATCGCAACGATCAACCGGGAAGTAGAGAGCAAAAAACTTACCGCACTGATCATTTTCTTCCAGTTTGCTGTCGCATGGGTGATGAGTTTCCTCGTCTATCATATCGGACTGCTATTTTAAGATAGCTGTGCTCCACAGATGATATAAAATCCCGGCACAGAGAAACGGTCCAAACGCAATTACAGAATCTCGCCTGATCTTACCTCCTGCCATACCGGCAAGAATACAGATCCCGCACAGAAAGATGGCAGCAGCCAGGGAATGCAGACTTTTGACAGGTCCAAGCAAAATCCCTGCTGCTGCCATTAATTTGATATCTCCCCCGCCAAATGCTCCCGGCACCAGAAATACCGTCAGAAGCAGAATGCCGCTTGCAGAACACGCCCCGAAAAGCGCATAAAGAAACACCCCCTTCTCCATTTGCCCGGAAACAGCCAGCAACTGCAAGGCACAGAAGCAAAACAGAATCGCAATATCTGCATTCGGAATTCTCTGCTCCTTCCAGTCCCTGACCGCGATCCGGATAAGGATCCAGGTGATCATCGTCTGATTGAAAAATTTCATTGTCTCTCCTTGTAAATTTTCTCACCGAATAACAGAACTGTTGGTGATCAGAAATGTGAAAAAACTATCATCTGCCGATTTCCATTTCTCTGCCCGGCAGTTTCAGATATGACCGGGCAGATTTT
>JAPFCT010000175.1 GCA_026169575.1 Faecalimonas sp. | reverse complement strand
TAAACCTTGTTTATAGCTTATTCTTGAAATCATAAAACTGAGTTGTCTGAAAGGGGTACATAACATGACGATAAAAGAAGTGGAAGAACGGACAGGTCTGCCACGTTCAAATGTCCGTTTTTATGAAAAAGAAAAACTCATTGAACCTTCCAGAAATGAAAGGAATGGGTATAGAGACTATTCTGAAAATGATGTGGAAAATATAAAGAAGATTGCATATCTGCGTACACTGGGAATTTCTGTTGAGGAAATACGGAGCATACTATCTGAGAAAGTTACTTTGCGGGAAATTCTTGAGAGGCAGAAGGAAGCATTAAGCGACCAGATGATGGATTTGAATAGGGCAAGACTTCTATGTGAAAAAATGCTGGATGAAGAAAATGTCAGTTATGAAAAATTGCAGGTAGAACAATATGTAATGGAATTGGATGATTATTGGAACAATTATCCGGCTGTTTTCAAACTAGATTCGGTCAGCTTTCTGTATCTGTGGGGGAGTATGCTTATCTGGACAATACTTACCGGATTGTGTTTAATGATTGGGGTTCTGTCTTACTCCAAGCTGCCGACAGAAATTCCGGTACAATGGAGTAATGGAGTGGCAACATCTTTGGTAAATAAAAACTGGATGTTTATTTGTCCGGTTGTATGCATCGTAATCCGTTATCTGCTAAAGCCTTTTATTTATGTAAAATTACAGATGAACAATTATTGTGGAGAAATGGTGACAGAGTATTTGACAAATTATATGTGTTTTCTTGTGTTGTCAATCGAAATATTTTCAATACTGTTTACGTTTGGAGTGGTAAAAAGTATTGTTCTGTTGTTATTTGTGAACACAGTAGTGTTTATTGGATTATTAATAGTTGGTCTGACTAAAATGAATTTGAGGACGAACTAAAAGTGGGGGTGGAGTGTTAAATTATCGGGCAGAATTGGATGGTAAGACTGGTAGCGTTTTTCTTTATAATTGATTTATCAAAAATCAATCAAGGAATCATAATGAATTTAGGAAATAGCTTGTTTCATGCAAGAAAGAAAAGTGGATTTTCACAAGAGAAAGTGGCAGAGAAAATTGGTGTTAAAAGATATATTGTACAATGGATGGAAGAATTGGAAGAACTAAAATTGCATTTGCGAATAGGAGACGTTTTATTCTATGATAGGCTTGAAAAGAGGTACTGTAAAATTAATAGCGCATCAGGACGAGTGGGAGAAGGAGGCAAAGCGAACGATTGAAGAATTGAAGTGTGTCTTAGGCGATACAGCTATTGATATTCAGCATATTGGAAGTACGGCTATTTCTTCAATCCATGCAAAGCCTATTATTGATCTTGCGATAGGCGTATATGATCTGAATGATATTATGAAATATATTGACGTGTTAAGGGAAAATGGATTTCTATTTCGAGGAGAAGATATTCCCGGGCAGGTGCTATTTGTAAAGGGGGATTTGGAAAAAGATTTTAGGACACATCATATTCATGTGGTGAAATGGAATGATGATGCATGGACTCGTTATATGAATTTTCGTGATTATCTAAATGCTTTTCCTGAAAAAGCCATGATATACGATGAACGGAAGAAGAGATTGGCGATTCAGTTTTCGGGGGAACGCAGACGGTATACAGAAGGAAAACAAGAGATGATCGGTGAGCTTTTGGAAGAAGCAAAGCTATGGAGAATTAAGCAATAGCGGCGCAAATTAGAAATTACCGAGTTGAAAGTGAGGGATGCTTCTTGCATGAAGACCAGGAAGATGGAATAAGAAAAGAAAGCTGAATTTCCTGGATTTTACAAAGATTTAAAGTGAAGTTATGGATGATTCCAATCGCATGTATTTCCATTATTTGTTTTCATAAAACATTCCAGTCCAATATTTGGACATGTGTAGTTACAACGATAATTTTACTAATGTTATTTGTGCAATCCATATATAATTATAGAAAATGGAAAACGGACAAATAGAATAACCTTTGGAAAACAAGGTATAGGAGACCTTTGATTCAAAAATTACAATAAAAAAAGAGTAGGGGACGGATAATATGAATACGCCTATAATAGAAACGGAACGATTGATGTTAAGAAAGTTTACGGATTGCGATATGGAAGCCGAAAGATTTCTCTGTCATGTTTAGAATGTACCAGTTTAATTTTGATGCTAACACAGATTTTGTATATAAAAAATACTGGAACGCATCGGAGAATCATTTTGTAGAAAAGTTCTGATTTTTCTATGGGACATTACAGTTGGAAAATGGAGGGCATAGTATGGAAGGGCGAATGATAGGTTTTATCGTGTGGGCAATTGTTGGCTGCACTCTGATTATTAGAGGAATAAGTGCTTATTTTTCAAAAAAGGCAGTTGCTTTCTGGGCGAATGTGAAGAGTGTTCCAGCAAGAGATATAAAAGAATATAATCATGCGCTGGGCAAATTATTCATTTGCTACGGGGTGATTTTTGTCATATTAGGAATACCCTTGATTTCAATTATGATTGAGCGCGAAATTGTCTTTTCATAAATTGGAAAAAATAAATCAGAAGTTGGAGGATAGCACTATGAGAAGCGTAAATTTGTTTATTGCGATGAGTTTAGATGGGTATATTGCGGACAGCGAAGGTGGCGTAGACTGGTTAGGCGGACAAGAAGAGGAAAGTGAAGATGTCGATTCTTACACTGCATTCATAAAGGATGTTGATACAGTCCTGATGGGGTGGAAGACGTATCATCAAATTGTCACGGAGCTTTCTCCGGAAGACTGGATTTACAAGAATCTGAAAACCTATGTGTTTACACACAAAGAACAGAAATCTACAGAACATATTCAATTTGTCAACCGTGATCCGGATGATCTGATCACTGATTTGAGAGAGGAAGACGGAAAAGATATCTGGATCTGCGGAGGTGCAGATCTTGTTCAGCAAATGGTAAAGGAAGATCTGATTGACTGCTATTATATTACGATCATTCCGACAATTCTTGGCGCTGGCATTCGGCTTTTCGATCATCTTGCAGGTGGAGAACGGAAGTTAAAGCTGGTAGATACACGAACTTATAATGGAATGACGGACTTAGTTTATGTTCGAAGATAAGTGGAAAACGGTGTTAGAAGTGGGAGGAAGAAAATGAGCGAGTATACTTATGTTACCTTAAGACAGAAGCCACAATGGAAAGAGCAGGCGGCAACATGGTTTCATGATAAATGGGGAGTGCCGAAAGAAGCATATCTGAAATGTATGGAAGTGTATCTTTCTCATGAGACAGAATATGGCTGGTATTTGTGCCTGAATGGAGATCGTATCGTGGGAGGTCTCGGAGTAATTGCAAATGATTTTCATGACAGAAAGGATCTCACACCAAATGTATGTGCAGTCTATACAGAAAAAGAGTACCGCGGTCAGGGGATTGCAGGACAGTTACTGGATACGGTTGTGACGGATATGAAGAGGAAAGGGATCACACCACTCTATCTGATCACAGATCTTACAGATTTTTATGAGAGATATGGATGGGAATTTTTCTGTATGGTTCAGGGAGAGGAAGATCCGGAACTGATCAGAATGTATATTCACAGATAAAAAATAATTTTGTTGTACAATGAAGAGGCAGGAGATCAAAGAGGTTTCCTGCCTCTTCATTGTACAGATGGCTTTTTTGCCGCGGCATGAATTTCCACGTTTATTACATAGAAAAAGAATGACGGCAGAAAATGAAACTGCTATAATAAAGATAAAGTTTGTTTCTGTCAGGAGAGAGGATTTTTGGCATACAAAAAGAGTATGACAAGAAACAGCGTACGAAAGAGGAGGGGGACTATGAGCATAGGAATTCAGATCATTGTAGGAATGTGTATCGCGCTTGCAGCCGTATGTCTTCTGATGATATTTCACAGAAAGCAGAGGGTCGTGTGGGCTTCGGTTTTTGTTCTGCTTGGAATTGTGACGGTGCTTGGAGGAATAGGAGTTTTAGAGGACAGAGGAAAGAATAGAAAGGGCAAAGAAGCATCGGCGGAGAACATGCCGGATGCCTATATCGGACTTGCCTACGGATTTATGGAAGAAGGGGCATATGAGGATGCAGAAATCTTTCTGGAAAGCTATCTTTCTTCCGGTGTATATGATGATAGGTATCTGCTTGCACGGGCGAGACTTTACGGACTGCAGGGAAACTATGATGGCGCAGAAGGACTGTATCGGATGTTACTTGATAAAAAGTCGGAAGCAGCCGGGAAAAAGGAACTGGAAGAAGAACTAGAAGAGATAAAGGAAGCGAAGAAGGACGCAACTGAGGATGCGGTGGAGGATGTGCAGTCGCTGCTTAGTGAGGCAGCATCTGAGTGTGCGGCGAAATTTGACGGGACAGAGGATGCGGTTGCCTATTATCTTGCTGTGCAGGAAGAAGGCGCAGAAAATGTAAAGGCAGAAGAGTTGCCGGAGAATGGAGTATTTACCCTTCGGGAGATGAAACTTGCCAGAATGCAGGGACAGATTCAGGAAGAAGACTATGATAAGATCGCGCAGGAGATGAGTGACTGGGAGGACAGCAGTCAGCTGCTTGTATTTTCGGAATTGTACCGTCAGGGACGGATCAGCGCATCGATGCTCCGGAAAAATGAAGAACTAAAGGCAAAGACAGAGCAGGCGCAGCAGGCACTTTCCTGGGTGGAGAAGCAGGAAAAGGAATACAGATATACCGGGGAAGACAAAAAGCTGGTGGATCAGACCGTGGAGCAGTTGGAGAAGGCGTCTGATGACGGCGAAGATGCATATGATTTCTGGGTGCGCGACCGGCTTTTGGAGGCAGCAGGGGAGGAAGAAGAGAGAGAACCGTCGAAGCTTTATATGCAGGCATCGAGACTTGCCTATGAGAGCGGTGATCAGACAAGTGCGGATTCCTGCCTGGATAAGGCGCTGGATACTGTGGCAAAGAGTGAAGACGATGCTTACCGTGGCCCGGCAGGCGAACTGAACCGGATTTTATCGGAGAAGGAGGACAAAGAACAGCTCAAGGAAATTGATACGTATGCGCAGCTTACAGTCGATCATATTGTTCCAATCGCAGCTTATCCGCAGGATACGGATGGACAGAAGGACGAAAGTACTCAGGAAATGCAGGAGGACTTCACGCAGTATGTCACGGATACGGTGAATCAGAAAGCGGCGTCAGTAAGTATTTCAGGAATCGATGCAAAGGAATTTGAGACCGTCCGGGCAGTCGTTTCTCTGGAGGAAGGGATCGCAGACAGCGAGGAGAAGTTCCGGGAGAATGTGGAAATCCTCGACTGTGGGGCAGTGATCTCTGATTATCAGGTGACAAAACAAGAATACGACACGGTAAATATTGTACTCTGCTGTGATAATTCCAGCAGTATGGAAGGGGAGAAGATTGAGAATCTGAAGCAGGCGGTTTCTATATTTGTAGGGAAAGTCGCAGATGAGGTCAATATCGGTATTGTTCCGTTTGGAAGTGGCGTGCTGGAAGGTGTCTGTGATCCGGGAAGCAGCCAGGAAGCATTGGAACAGTCTGTGGAATCTTTCCGTGCCGACAGTGGGACCAATATATACAGTGGCGTCGAATATACGCTTTCGATGCTGGCAAAGGAGAAGGATGCACTGAATCTAGCGGTGATCATGTCGGATGGCAATGACAGTCTTCCTTCTGAGGAACAGATCCAGCAGATTACTTCTGCCTGTGAAAATGGAAATATCCTGCTTTACTCGATGGGGCTTGGGGCAGATGTTAATTCGGAAGTACTCAATACTTATTCGGATGCAGGAAACGGGGAGTATGTATTTGTATCGGACTCCAATTCGCTTTACAGCTTTTATCAGTATATTTATCAGATCAGCAAGAACCGTTATGAGATCGAATATCAGGCAGTTGATACGATGACACAGAGCCGGACGCTGCGGGCGGAAGCTAAGGAAAATACGAAAGCTTATGATGAGAGGCCCTATTATCTGTATGAGAGTGATCTGACGGAGGAAGATCTTGGGGTGCAGGAGGATCTGCAGATCCAGGATATGGTATTTTACGGTCTGGATACGAAACTTCTCTATGAATCCCCGGCGCCTCAGAAAGTGAGACTGACCGGGAAGGATCTGAAGAAAGAAAATGAGATTTCGGTATCGCTTCACGGAGCGATGGAATATGATCTGGAATGTAAATATGAAAGTGATACAAGCTGGGAGATAACCATTCCGGCGAGGGCGGCATGCGGAGTGTATGATGTGTATGTGACGGCAAATGGAGAACGAAGAGTATTCCCATCCGGGCTTGTGATCACTTCCGGAGATTTAAATACGGTTCGCTATGGCAATTATGTATTTACTTCTACCGGGAAAGAAGTGTGCGGGGATACGACGAAACTGACCGGGTATATCCGGATGAATGGCTGGCTTGGATTCCAGGACAGTGTACGTCTGGAAGGAGATCTGGAGAAGGATGCAGAAGTGACTATGCGCTGCCGGAGATCCTATGTGGAGTATGACAGAAACACGGCAGAAGGATATGCAAAGCATCTTGCAGAGCATGGCATGTATGCTTCTCTCCCGAGATTTTCAGAAATGACGCTGTACAACGATCCTCTGACGGATGCTTCCTCCGGTGATTATCCGGTGAAGCCGGCTGTCTCAAACGGGGCGTTTGTCCTGCAGGATTTTTCCAGGATCGACTATGCAACGATCGCGTTATATCCCAATCAGGCAGTCATTGGATTTGACAGTGTGCAGACGGGACTTCCGTTTCAGGATGATGTGTTAAAGACGGCAGAATCGGAAAGCCCGTTCGCATTTCAGTTTGATCATGAGGAGCAGATCATTCTGAATGAGAAACAGATCGGCTGTGATCTTTCACTGAGTATTGGGGAGAAAGATCAGAAGAATTATCATGCACTCTTTGGAAATATGCCGGTCGCCTGCAATCTTGGCACAGCGGAACTGAAGCTGAATACATTGAGCGGGGATGTCTCAGTGAAAGTGCTTGTAAATGTTGCGATGTTGTGTGACGGTATGGGACTGGAACTGCAATGGAAAGACTGGAAGCTGGATGGCGTGGAACTGTATGCAGATTATCCGGTCAATACGACAATTTCCGGAGTCCCGGTAACATTTTCCGAGTTTTCACTCGGTGCGGAGGAAATCAGTTCCATTGATAAGCTGGATATCAGAGAACTGCTGAAGCTGAAATACAAAGGCTCATTTAAACTGGCGGTGGCGCAGGTTTCCGCGTTTAAACCGGGACTGGAAAAATGGGTCGGAGATGTCAGTCTTGCTTCTCTTGACCGGGTATCTCTGGAATTTCAGCTGAGCAGACAGTATATTTCTGTGGCTGCAACGGCAAAACTTCTCGAGGCGGTTCAGATCGGAGACTGTACGCTGGAACTGGGAGAAGGAATTTCCTATACGAATATGCTGCTTGGCATGCAGGGAGAAACGGTCAATGGATTCCGGGGAGAAGTCGGTGTCGGCATCAAGATGCAGACGAATAACTGTATGTTCAATGTCCGGGGCGCTGCGGAACTTGCGATGACAAATAAGGTATGCGGAATCGGCGCCACGGGAGAACTGGAGGCGAAAGTGTCCTGGTGGATTTTTGACATGCAGACACAGGCGAAAGGGCAGGGATTTATCGGTGTTTATCAGCAGAACAATGGCGTGTGGGCATTTGGACTTCACGGACAGACAAGTAATCCGGAAGATGGCGGGGTTCATCTTGTGTGGGCGGCAGATAACCCGGAACTTTCCAGTAAAACATTAAGCTAGTGTACTTGCCTCATTTACTTTCAGCATAATGACACAGAATGAATTTTCAGTCTGCAAGGTGGAAGAATGAGGCAGTGCCGTGTAGAAATGGAAAAAGATGGAACGGGAGAAGAAATGTGTATGAAGAGAAGAGACAGAATGGAAAAGCAAAATACGGTATGCACAAATAGAAAGAAGTGGGTTTTGCAGCTTCTGCTGATCTTTTTCGTCAGTTTTGTGGCAGCTCATACTGGAGCAATCCGGGAAGTGCAGGCGGCGCGGACAGATCTGATGACTTTAGAGGGAGAAAAAGATGTTGTTGTGATCCTCACTTATGATAAGGAATTACCGGAAGTTTCTATCACAGATCCTTTGGGGAAGGTGTATGCGGCGGAGAGTGATTTTGCGGCAGTACAAAAAGGAGATGGGGCAGTTTATTATTATCTGAGGAATGCGCCGGGAGGTACCTGGTACATAGATTATGATAAAAAGTCGAACAGCAAACTTGAGGTGCATGTCATGCCGTGGTATCAGGAGGCAGAGATCCACTCATTTACAATGGAAGCCCCAAAAGAAGAGCAGATCAAAGTTCAGGCAGAGGTGACGGCAGAAGAAAATATTGGATATACTTATTATATTTATGCTGTGACAATGCAGGGAGAAACGGTAGATGGAAAGAAAGAACTGAAAAGCGGCAGTGGTACGGCAAATCAGAAGTTCGAGACAGAAGTGGATATCGCTTCTTTGCCGGATGGAGAGAAGTATTACTTACAGATGGATGTAGTCGTCACAGATCCGGATCAGACAGAACTGACAACGTCGGCAGTCACTGCGGAGAGTTTTTCGGTCAAAGGACACACAGTGAAAGGGGACGGGGCAAAGCTTCGGACTGTGCTTGATTATACAGACAGTGCGCTGGAGATCGACTGGAGCAGCGCAGAAGATTCCTGCGACCAGTGGGTCGTAGGAGTATTTCAGGGGAAGGATGCAAAAGATCCCATTTATTCGGAACAGCTGGAGCGCGACAGAAAAAATACAGTGATGAACATTGATCTGGATGGCGAAGATCTGAAAGTCGAAGTATCTGCGATGAGCGGCGGGAAAATTGTGGCAAAGTATGAGCGGACGATTATGCTGGATCCGGGTGTCACGGTTGCAATCAACACACCGGAGCAGACCGGATCGACAACAGCAGAAGTCTCATATGATACCGGGGATAAGACTGTGCAGGCAGAAATTACAGTCGGGGAAAAGTCGCAGAAAGTCCGGTGGGAAAAAAGCGGAACAGCTGCATTTGAGATTGCAGATATGGAGACGCAGGAGATTTCGGTAATTTATGGATGGGAAACCGGAAGCTTTTACCGGATATCCAAACGGATCAGTACCGACGTTGTTCCGCCGATGCTGGAACTCTACGGGGTTGGAGAGAACATCCGGGTGGAGGAAAAAGTACTTTCACTTTCCGGTAAAACAGATCCGAATGCTGTTTTGAAAATAAATGGGAAAGAGCAGAAAATCGGGAAAGAGGGGACATTTCAGATTTCCCTGAAACTGAAAAAAGGGGAAAATCAGATTACGCTGACTGCGGCAGACCCGCTTGGAAACCAGACATCCAGAACGATCCTTGTGCAATATCAGAAGGAAGGGACAAAAGGAGAGAAAGCGCCGCTTCCGGGAGGCTTCTGGATTTTGGGAGGAACCTTCCTTGCCGCTTTTCTGTGTGCTTTACTCATGGGGATCTTTGGAATCGTTTCCGGCAGAAAAGGCGGAAAGATAAGGAAAATCCTGGCGGTGGCAAAAGGATTCTGTATCTGCGGAACTTTGGGAGGGCTGGCAGGCAGCGGCTGGTATCTGTACCGGTACTGGAAGCTGACAGAGAAGATTTCGGGGAAAAATCTGACCGGAGTATTAAAGGCGGCGCCGGTATCTGATTTGACAAAAGTATTGGAACAGAGGCAGGAATGCCTGCGCCTTTTATGGATTCCGGCGTCAGCAGCAGTCGGTTTTCTGCTTCTTTTTATTCTTCTTACGATCGGAGGAAAAGCAATCCGTAAAGCACAGCAACGTCATAGAGAAAAGACAGAATGGAAAAAGGCACAGAGAGAAGAGCAGAAGCGGAAAAAGAAAGAACAAAAAGAGCGCACACAGACATCAATGTCAGGTCAGGTAAAAGAAAAAGAAAGGTACTGTCCATACTGTGGGGCGAAAAATTCCCCAACGAGTAACTATTGTGGAAAATGCGGAAAGCTGATAGAGTAAAGAAAACAAGGAGGAGAAAGAAATGCAGCAAAAAATTCATTTTGAATGTGATTACACCGAAGGAGCGCATCCGAGGATTT
>JAPFCT010000243.1 GCA_026169575.1 Faecalimonas sp. | reverse complement strand
ATAGTAACCATTCTGTCCATAGCCACCGCCATAGCCGTCATTTGGCAGGAAATATCCAAGCGGCATATCGTATCTGACGTACTGATCCAGCACAGCTCTCGCAGAATATTCATATGGGGTATCTACATTTTGCGGATAATGCTCTGCTGCCACCTCTGGTCCTTCTCCGTTTAATGATTCTGAATGTTGTCCTTCTGACAGACGGTATCCGGTTGCCATACCGCTTTCATATCTTGTCGTTCCTTCCGCCGTACTTTCTGCTGTCCCTTTGATATTCCATTCCTTATCGCCTGCTTCGTCAGACCACGCATCACGGTTATAGCAGTTCAAATGTCCTTCATAGAAACCATATTCCGGCAGAAGCAATGGATTTCCGGTGACATGATAGTAAGCCTTTAAAATTTCCTGCGTAACCCGGCTTCCATTTTCTCCGTCAGATAAAAAGTAGTAGGCGCTAAACTTCGGTTCTTTATGGGCGGCGCGCACAACTGCAGCCTCGCTCTCCCCAAAATCATAGCTTCCATCGGAAAATGTGTTTCTCAGAACGCCGTAGCCGCCCGTCGTAAAATAAAACGGGTTTGGTGAGGCAACTCCTCCGTCCATCCATGCACTCTCATTGACAATCTGGATTGTCTTTCCGGTATGTACAAATCGTCCATTCTGTGTACCACCGCCGTAGAAATTCTCTTTTTCTCTTTTGACAAGTGTCTGAACGGTCTCCGCGCCGATCGTAAGTCCTTCTGCTTCCTCAAGAACTGGCTTTCCGCTGACACAGACTTTCATCTTTGCTGTCGCCTTCTCAAAAATCACTTCGGTCTTCCCACAGCAGATTTTAACTGTTTGTTCCCCCTCGCAGATCTCCACTTCCGGTTTTGTATAAAAATCTGATTCGTCCGGACACTGCTGAATCTTTGCTGTATGCTCCTTCTCTCTTGGAGCCGCATAACTTTCAAATACTCCACTCGGATCTACATCGTAGCGAAAAATAGTTTCCTCCAGAAAAGTAAGCTTTCCTTTGATGTTCTCCTCAAATGTGAGCCAGATGATATGCCCTTTATCTCCCTTTTCCACCGCTGTTACAGCGCTCAACTGCCCGCAGAATGCTTCCTTTTTTTCTTCTGCTCCCGACTGCGATGCCATCTCCTGATTGATCTCGCTCATAGTGTTCCTCCTGTTGTGCAAACTTCTCGTTTTTTGTCGGGCTTATTATATAATAAATCTGGCTTTTTTACCATATATCTGGCTTTATGTACAAACAGACAGGACATTTTGACAATACCTGTTTCCTATTTTGCGAACTTATAGATTTCTTCCATTAAATCAACTTCATCCGTATATTCTTTGTATTCTGGATTTTCTGCTGCATCTTTATTGAAAAATTCTTGCAGCTTAACATCATAAGCTTCCAATGTTGGATAGGATACACCATCCCATTGCATTCCCCTATACTCTGGATTTCCATAGTCATAATGTTGATAGCTACCTGTATGAATTTCCTCAAAATAATCAATTCTTTCCACATACTGGAAAATTCCTTCCGAAATTCCCATATGTCCACCTCCGGTACTACTGTAGATCAATCCAGTATTGGGATCATAACTCATCCAGTTGTAAAAATCCTGATAGCTTTTTACCTGATTGTTTTTCCCTACATAAAAGAAATCTGTAATTCCTGCATAACTATTTGTAACACATAAAATCAATTCCGGGACCCCGTCATTCTGGATATCTACAATATCATACGAGGCTGTTCCTACGACACTTCCATCATAGTCATTTCGAAATTTTTCAAATTCTTCCGAATTTCTCTCAAAATATTCTGCATATGCGCTCAGATAACGATTCTTCTTTTTGATTTCTCCTCTGATTTTCTCAATTTCTTTCGGATCTGCCTCTTCTGCCTCCCCGTTTTTGCAAGGAATTTCATTTTTCTGCGCATATACTTCTGCCTCTGATCCCGGATCGCAAAATACGATCGTAGTCGAAAATCCATATTTTCCTGATCCGAAAATATCAGTTCCCATTTGTTCTACACTTTCCGGAATCTCCATCCATTCTAATTTTTCACATCCTGCAAATACATTCGCCCCGATATAACTGATCGTTTCAGGAATCCTCACCTGTTTTAAATTTTTACTGTTATAAAATGCGCCTCCTTCGATTCTTGTAACAGCCCGTCCATCCATATCCTTCAACACTTTGCTGATGTCCTTCAATTCTCCTGCATTTTTTGCCCGGAGCAGACTTAGCTTTCCACTCGTCCGTACTCCATAGTAACCTTGTTCATTCTCAATCACCGTCACGATTGGAGCATCTGTTTCTTCATAATCATATCCCGGAATTTCTATATCCAATTCTTCTGTCATTTTGGCATAAAATAACTGTAACGCTATATCATCTTTCAATTTTTCTTTTTGCATTCGTTCCAGCAATTCCAGAAAGTCCTCATCTCTGACAGAAAATAATGCTGCGATTTTTGCAGAATCTGCAAAAGATTCTTTCCGGACCCTGCGCACCTCTGCTCCTGAAACTTTTTCTGCTTTAATTTCGGTTGTGTTGACATCTTATGCAGTAAAATTGAACGAAAAGTGAAATACAAGATAACGCGCGGTCAAGTATCAGCTAGAGACTGAGGAGTGAATCAGCTACGACAGATGGGAGTAACT
>JAPFCT010000283.1 GCA_026169575.1 Faecalimonas sp. | reverse complement strand
TTTTCAGACAATACCTCCTCCTGCAAAAATTCCTGATACAATTTCATATTTGCAAGCGGTGTTTTCGTCTGATGGGAAATATCTGAGATCAGCGCTTTCATCTGCCTTTTTTCCATCAAAGCATCTGCTTCTTTCCGGTTCCACACCCGGTACAGCTGCCAGAATTTCTCTCCGCATTTTCCCCACAGTGTCTCTTCTGTCACCTCAGTAGTTTCTTTCAGTTCTTTCTCCGATAGTATCTGCTCAATCGCTTCTTCCACCTGATCCGCGAACTGGTCCACTTCTTGTTTCATTTTCACAGATTTCCTGATCGTACCTGCTGCCACAAAGACAGAAACAGTCACAGCAAGACCTCCGATCCCCATCATCCAATCCATTGATAGCCCATCCCATACACATTTGAAATATATTTGTGCCCGCGATCTTCCAGCTTCCTCCGAAGGCGGTTGACATTGACTGCCAGCGTATGTTTATCTACAAACTGACCGTCACAATCCCACAACTGTTCCAGCAGAATCTCATACGTCAATAGCCTTCCCTGATTTTCCGCCAATACTTTTAACAGTCGAAACTCCGTAGGTGTTACCGCGCATGCTTTCTGATCCACCATAACCTTTGCCCGTTCCCAGTCGATCTTCAGATATCCGTCATCATACCCGCCCGGCTGTTCCGGCTGCGTCCGCTTAAAGATCAGTTCAATCTTCCGCAGCAATACTTTCATCGAAAAAGGCTTTACTACATAGTCCTCTGCTCCCAGATCATATCCTTTCAGCACATCCTCTTCCAGATCCCTTGCCGTCAGAAAAAGAACCGAAATGTCCTGCTGTGCTTTCACCCACTGGCAAAAGGCAAAGCCCTCTCCATCGGGCAGATTGACATCTTGTATCACAAGCTGCAGTCCCTCTTTCCCGGTACATGACTGATATGTTTCCTTTGCCTCTTGTATGGAATATGCCGCGCTTGTGTGATAGTCCTGCTTCTCCAATGCATAGCACAATGCTTCGTTCAATTCTCTGTCATCCTCGACTACAAGTATGTTCTGCATGATTTTTTCTAACTCCTTCTGCAACAGATGTATCCCAAAGACATCCATGCTCATTTTTTGTATTATAGCATTGTTCTTTTTTTTCTACAATAAGTAAGCGTATTGTAACATCTTCTCTATTTCTGCTACAATGCTATTTCCTTTCTTGAGAACTCTTCCCCCATGCAGTATAATAAATCCCAGGAGGTCGCAATTTTATGAAAGAAAAAATACTGATCATTGAAGATGATCTTACCATACAGACCCAGCTGAAAACGCTTTTAACCGGAAATGGCTATGAGGTAGCTGCAGTTACGGATTTTTCCCAGACGATCGGACAGCTGAAAGCGTTTGCGCCGCATCTGGTCATTCTGGATATCAAACTTCCGGGGATTGACGGTTTTGAAATCTGCTCAAAGATCCGCAGTTTTTCAGAGATTCCGATCATATTTGTCACGAGCAGCAATACGGATATGGACGAGCTGAACAGCATTATGCTGGGCGGAGATGCATTTATCACAAAGCCTTATCATACCGCGATCCTTCTTGCGAAAATTGACGCACTGTTAAAGAAAGCGCACCGTTTTTCCCAGCCGGAAAGTTTGACGTGGAACGAAGCAATCCTGCATTTTGAGAGCAGCATGATAGAATACAAAGGCCAAAGCACAGAACTGACAAAAAACGAATTCAAAATCCTTTACTATCTTTTTAAAAATGCCGGAAAGATCTGTTCCCGGGCGGATATTGTAGATTTTCTCTGGGATAACCAGCTATACGTTGACGATAATGCTCTGAGTGTAAATATGACCCGGATCCGTGACAAGCTGGCGGCGATCGGACTTACCGGTTTTATTAAGACAAAGCACAGACAAGGATATACATTATGAACGGAAAACAATATTTTAAAAATCAACTCCCCGTCATTTTGATCCATCTGCTCGGTATGCTTTCCCTTGCCCTGTTTTTAATCGCAGGCAATACTCCGGTTCCGACCGTCGTGTTCATTACTGCTGTCTGGTCGGTTGCCCTTGTTGTCTGCCTGCTGTGTTTTTATTTCTCCCGCAAAAAACATCTGAATCAGTTGCTGGATATGACGGAGCGATTAGAAGAGCGGTATTTGCTGCCGGAAATCATGCCGGTACCGGAAAGAGCGGATGAGCAGGTTTTCTACCAGATCATGAAAATGGCTGAAAAGTCTATGTTAGAACAGATCAATGAAGTGCAAAGGGAACGGAAGGAATACAAAGAATACATCGAGCAATGGGTCCATGAAGTCAAAACACCGATCACGGCACTGAAACTGCTCTGTGAAAATCATCGTTCTTCTTTCGCCAGGGAGATCCTGGCAGAATTGGAGAACATCAATCAATACACTGAGCAGGCACTGTACTATGCCCGGAGTGAACATGCGGAAAAAGACTACTCCGTCCGGGAAACCGATTTAGGTGATATTATACATCGCGCAATCGCGGATCATAAGTATCTCTTACGTCAAAGCAACATGACGATCACGATAGATGCTATCGAACACAACGTTTACACAGATGAAAAATGGGTACGGTTTATCTTAAATCAGATTATCGGCAACGCAATAAAGTATCATAGCGAACAACCTCATTTACACTTTTCAACGACAAAGACAACTGACAAAATTGTGCTGTCTGTCAGTGATAACGGGATTGGGATTCCGGAAAGCGACCTGCCCTGCATTTTTGAGAAGGGATTTACAGGCAGGAACGGACGGACCGGGAAAAATTCTACGGGAATCGGTCTGTATCTTTGCAAACGTCTCTGCGAGAAGCTGGGGATAGGAATTACCGCTGATTCAGGAAATAACGGAACGACGATCTCACTTTCTTTTCAGATCAATGATTTCATCATCGGAGTGCAGGACTGACCGGTTCTGCACTTCTTACATTTTTGTAAGAACTGTGTAAGAAAATCCGATACAAAACGGAAGGGACTCCATTTACAATAAGGATATGAAACAGTCAGGAGGTTTATCAGATGAATACAATTTTGAAACTGGAGCATATCCAGAAATATTATGGAAACGAAGGGAATATCACGAAAGCCATTAAAGACGTCAGCTTTTCTGTCGAAGCCGGAGAATTTCTCGGCATCATGGGAGCGTCCGGCTCCGGGAAGACAACGCTGCTCAACTGCATTTCTACGATCGATACGGTCAGTGCAGGTCATATTTTTTTAGAAGGAACCGATGTAACAGAGATCAAACCAAAATCTCTTGCCCGCTTTCGCAGGGAAAATTT
>JAPFCT010000247.1 GCA_026169575.1 Faecalimonas sp. | reverse complement strand
AATCTGTCGCATGTACAAGATCTTTTGTCGTAAGATTGATCACGAATTCTCCTGAAGACCGGATCATCTCATACGAATAGCGCTCCGGTCTCACAGAAATATATGCCATCGGCGGATTTGTACAAACTGTTCCGGTCCATGCGACCGTTATGATATTCGTATTTCCCTTAGTATCTCCGACGCTCACCATCACTGCCGGCAGCGGATAGATCATGTTCCCCGGCTTCCATAATTGTTTTTCCATCTGTTTTCCCTTCTATTGCTGTAATGCGATCACGAAATTTGGGATCAGCTGTTTCTTTCTGGAAACAACTCCTTTTAAAATAATATCTTCGGTATCCTCTCTCAGATCAAACGCATCAAATACCTGCTCTCTTGCCCCTGCTCCATCGCACAAAAGTTCTGTAGATTCTTCGATAATATTCGTCAGCATAAAGAAAATGCGGTCAAGCCCCTGACTGTACATCGCCTCTTTCAAATATGGAACAAGCTTTTCTTTGATATCATGCAGTTCTTCCTTGTTCATAGAATTGATCTGTCCGACGCCAAACTCCACATCTCCAATGTTAAATTTCTTAAAGTCCTGGAAGCAGATCTCTTCTGCCGTCTTATTCTTGAGATTACTTCCTGCATTAAACATCTCTCTTGCAAGACTCTCAATATCGATATCTGCAATTCTGGCAAGAGACTCCGCTGCTCTTTTGTCCACATCCGTGCAGGTCGGAGAGCGGAACATCAATGTATCAGAAATGATCGCAGAGCAGAGCAGTGATGCGATCGTCCGGTCGATCATAACGCCCTGCTCCTCGTACATCTGATAAACGATCGTCGCAGTGCAGCCGACCGGCTGATTTCTGAAATAGACCGGTCCGATCGTCTCGATGCTTCCGAGTCTGTGATGATCGATGATCTCCTGGATATCTGCTTCCTCGATCCCATCCACTGCCTGGGACTTTTCATTATGATCGACTAAGATCAGCTGTTTCTTTCTTGCATCGATCAGAAGCCTTCTCGAGATCAGACCGACGAACCTTCCCTTTCTGTCTACAACCGGGAAATCACGGAATCTTTTTTTCGTCATCACATCTTTGATATCTTCCACATAATCGCTCATTTTAAATGTGGTCAGATTTTCCTTACTCATAAAATGCTTGACCGGAATACTCTGATTGATCAGTCTGGCTACAGTAAAGGTATCATGCGGTGTGCTGATCACAACGCACTGCCGCTCCTCTGCCAGCTTCCTGATCGTCTTTGATACTTCCGATCCCTGGCATACGACGATACAGCTCGCCTCCATCTCAAGCGCACAGAGCTGAGACTCATAGCGGTTTCCGAGAACAACCAGATCATCCCGCTCGATAAAGTTCTCAAGCAATTCCGGGCTTGACGCCGCGATCACGACTTTCCCTTTGATAAAATAGCCATGTTCATTTCCGGTTACAATCGTGCCGTCTAACGTCTGTACGATATTGCGGTACTGGGTACGCGCCTTCGCCAGAATATGGCTGTCGTACACATCCATATAGGAAGTTGCAATATCTCCGATCGTGATCAGACCTTCCAGCATGCTGTCCTTGATGATCGGCATTGTCTTTGTATTCGATTCCTTCATCAAACGCCACGCTTCCTTGATCGATACATGTCCTTCGATCCCTGCCACACGGCTGATGTCAAGATCCTTGACCTGGATCTGTACGTTCGACAACAGTCCCGGCTCCTCTACGCCGAAACGGTCTAAAATGTACTGTGTCTCCTCGTTTACCTGCCCTGCTCTCTTTGCCACATATTCCTGCCCTGTCACTTTCCTCTTTAGGTTTGCGTATGCAAGCGCAGAACAGATCGAATCCGTATCCGGGTTCTTATGTCCTACGATATATACTTTTCTATTCTTTTTCTTTTCTGATGTCATATTCCAATCCCTCATTAACAATTCATTTATATTATATAGTAAGCCATTTTTTCGGCTGTTCGTCAACCTTATTTTTTCATGGAATTGTTTTT